>JANWJY010000164.1 GCA_025451715.1 Fimbriimonadaceae bacterium
GAAGTCGAACGTCACCGGCGCGTCGCGCTGGATCGTCGCCAGCCACTTTGAGAGCTTCATAACGTCGATCGCCGGCTCGATCTTCTTCCTGTGCTTCGGCTCCACGTCGTTGATGTGCTCGATGATCTGCTCGATCGTTCCGAACTTCAGGATCAGCTCCGTCGCGGTCTTGTCGCCCACGCCCTTGACCCCGGGGATGTTATCGCTCGTGTCGCCCGCCATAGCCTTGTAGTCGACCACGTGCTCCGGCCCGAACCCGTAGCGCTCGACCACCTCGGCAGGCGTGTAAACCTTCGGCGGCGCGCCGAAGTTCTGCGGCGTCATCACGCGAACGCACTCGTCGACCAGTTGTAGCGAGTCCAGGTCGCCCGTCACGATCGTCGTGTCATAGCCGTTCTCCTCGGCGATCTTCGAGATCGTCCCGACGATGTCGTCCGCTTCGAACCCCGTCAGCTCGATCACAGGGATCTTGAACGCCGAGATCAGCTCGCGCGACCCCTCGAGCTGTTCGATCAGCTCCTGCGGAGTCTCTCGCCTCGTCCCCTTGTACTCCGCAAACTCGGCGTGCCGAAACGTCTTGCCCGGCGCGTCCAGCGCGACCACCACTGCATCGGGCTTGATCTCGTTGAACAGCGTGAACAGCATGTTCACGAATCCGAAGAGAGCGTTGGTCGGCTTTCCGGAGCTTGTGCTCAAGTAACGGGTCCCGTAGAAGGCGCGGAAAAGCAGGCTGTACCCATCAATAATTACTAGTCGCTTCGCCGCCATAGACTCAAAGATACCTCTGGGAGTCCTAGGCCCGAAGTCGGCTGACACCCATCGCGCGTACGGACAAATGCTCGTTCGAATCTTCGAGCGAGAAGGAACAAGCCATGAATGTTGCACCAGAGTTCGAAGCCTGTAACGACGCCTGTAACAATTGCCTCAACGAGTGCCATGAGTGCGTGGTCGCGATAGCAGACGTTCCGAACATGCAGTCGTGCCTCAAGGCGTGTAAGGAGTGCATCGAAGCCTGCCGCACCTGCATGGAGGCCATGAGCGCAGGCTCCAACCAGCACTGCCTCGCTTGTGCTGAAGCCTGCGACCGTTGCGCCGCAGAGTGCGCCGTGCACATCGATAACCCGGACTGCCAAGAGGCGCTCGCCGCCTGCCGCAAGTGCGCAGAAGTGTGTCGAGAGACCGCAGGAGTCGCAACCGTCGCAAGAACCCCGAGCCCATAACCTGTCGCCTTGGGCCTAGCGGGCCCAAAAGTGCCGGGTAGGTCCCCAAAAGAGAACAGGCCGTTCTCCACACTCGGTGCGCCCAAAAGAGGTACCATTCCCCCTGTCCAATTGTTTTTTGGCCGGCTCCCCGCTCACGGCCAGGGCCGACCAATCTGAGGGAATCATAATGGTTTACCGGCCGCTCCGTTACGAACAAATGATGAAGGCCGCAGAAGGCCTCGACGTTAGGGCCCGCCGTATGTTTGACGGTATGGCCATCTATTCCGGCGAGAGGATGTTCGCTTACCTCGTGGGTGAGGACATCGGTCTCAAGCTCTCTCCAAAGGACCGCAAGAAGGCGCTCTCGCTCTCGGGCGCCGAGCTCCTTAAGGCCAACCCCGACGCCGAACCCATGAAGGAGTACGTCCGGATGCCACAGGACATCCTCGACAACTACGACCAGTTCGTCAACTGGGTCCAAAAGAGCGCCCAGTACGCCACAGACTCGGTTCACTAAAGCCCGGCTCCAAGTGTCCGGCAACACGGCCTGTCCGCAAAACGGACAGGCCGTGTTCGTTAATTGCCCTCTCCGCAGCCCACAAACCCGCCGACCCCGCCGCCGCCGCCGAACCTGCCGATCCCCCCAACCCGTCATAATTGGTACGGACGGTCCGCAATGGCGCGGGCATACAACCGTTCGGTGGCATCATTGAAGGGCCCCCTTGTGGGGCCCTTTTTCGTCTTATGGGCATAGCTCCAGAACTCAAGAAGATCGCGGTCATCACCAGCGGCGGCGACGCGCCAGGGATGAACGCCGTAGTCCGAGCCGTCGTCCGTACCGCCCTTGCTCGTGGGGCCGAGATCATCGGCTTCGAGCACGGCTTCCGCGGCCTGATCGGCGACGAGTTCGTCGAGCTCTCCTCTAAAAGCGTCGGGGGCATTCTCAGCCAGGGCGGCACGCTCCTTCATACGGCCCGCTCGCCGGAGTTCCGCTCGGCAGAGGGCCGCAATCAGGCCCATGACAACTTGGTCGAGCACGGCATCGAGGGCCTCGTCGTCATCGGGGGCGACGGAAGCCTCTCAGGTGCAAAACGCCTCTCCGACGAGTTCCGCGTTCCCGTCATGGGAATCCCAGGCTCGATCGACAACGACATCTCGGGCACCGACTTCTCGGTCGGCTTCGACACCGCCGTCAACACGGCCGTCGAGGCGATCGACAAGATCCGCGACACCGCTTACTCCCACGAGCGCGTGTTCGTTATCGAGGTCATGGGACGCAACAACGGCTTTATCGCCGTCGACGTCGCCCTCGCCTGCGGCGCTGAGGCGTGCCTCATTCCGGAAATCCCCTACCGCCTCGAAGAGGTCTGCGAGAACCTCCGCAACATGCGCAAGCGCGGTAAGCGCAGCTCGATCATCGTCGTCGCTGAGGGCGCCGCCCGGGCAGCAGACGTCCAAGAGTACATCGCCAAGCACACAGGCTTCGAGGCGCGGTACACCGTCCTTGGCCACATGCAGCGCGGCGGCAGGCCGTCCTCCTTCGACCGAGTCCTGGCCCTGCGGCTCGGCGCGATGGCATCGGAAAGGCTCCTGAGCGGGTTCAGCGGGGAGATGGTCGGCGTCCTCGGCGGTAACCTAGTTGCGCACCCGCTCAGCTACGTCCTCGGCACCGAAAGAACGATCGACCCGGACAAGCTGCACCTGGTCGACGTCATGGCGCAATGATCCTCAGTGTCACGCTCAATCCTTGCATCGACCGCACGCTTTTCGTCGACGGTCTGAAGCCGTACGACACAAACCGCGTCGTGCGCTCAGAGACCGACGCCGGAGGCAAAGGCATCAACCTCTCGCGCGTCGCGGTTGAGCTCGGTGGCGAGTCGCTTGCGACCGGTTTCCTCGGTGGCGGCGCCGGGGCGCACGTCCGCAGGGTCCTCGACGTGCAGGGCGTGCAGCACGAGTTCGTGGAGATCGAGGGCAACACCCGCATCAACTTCAGCGTCGAAGACGGCAGCGGCGAACCACCCACGACCTTCAACTCCAAGGGCCCGTCTGTCTCCGCCACAGAGTGGGACAGGCTCTTCGCTCTCGTCACAAAGCACACCCAGTCCTCCGACTGGATAACCCTCGGTGGCTCCCTGCCAAAGGGCGTCCCGGTCGAGGCGTACTTCGAGATCGGCAAAGTCGTGAAGCAGGCGGGGAAGAGGCTCGCGCTCGACGCCGACGGGGAGGCCATGCGACGCGGCCTCGACGCCAAGCCCCACTTCATCAAGCCGAACCGTAAAGAGGCCGGCCGGCTCCTTGGGCGTTCGGTAGAGTCGGTCGACGACGCTGTTTTCGCCGCAGAGGAGCTCCGCCAATATCTCGAGCCCGACGGCGTCTGTGTGCTCTCGCTCGGCCAGGACGGCGCAGTTCTGGCCTCAGCGGCCGGCACGCTCATTGGCAGACCGATCGAGGTCGAGTCCGTCAGTACGATCGGAAGCGGAGACTCGCTCGTCGGGGCCATGCTCACCGCACTCGAGCGCGGCTCATCGCTCGAAGACTCCTTCCGCCTCGGCCTCGCTGCCGGGGCCGCAACCGCCATGACCGACGGCGCAGAGATCGCCCGCCGCCCTGTCGTCGAATCTCTCCTCCCCCGCGCCGTCGTCGAAAGCGCCCATTAGTCCCCTCCCTTCATCCTTCATCCTTCTGGCTTCATCCCTTCCCCAGGTATCTTCCCCTCGTTCGCCGGGGTGGCGGAACGGTAGACGCGACGGTCTCAAAAACCGTTGGGCGCAAGCTCATGAGGGTTCGATTCCCTCCCCCGGCACCAACCTCCCGCCGACCGACCTTCACACGCTAGACCTGATTGAGAGAATAAGGTCCCTGTCCATTTTTGGGACCTTTTCAGGTTCAAAGTGCTCCCAATCTGCTCCCAGGACTTGACAAAACAGCAAATCTCAGGTATAGTGAGAGTGGATCAGATTGGGGAAGGGTCACTAGGGAACGCCGGATCAAAAAAACGTCGAATAAACGTACCCTCCTAAAAACGAGCCTGCTAAAGAAATCCGAAAAACGGGAGAAACACGGGAAGCAAAGTGCAAAAGATGACGGGTCAAAACGGGAGGAAAACGGGAACCCTAGGGCAAATCTGCCAAGAACCCGCCGGGACAATCCCGCATTGTGGAGATAAACGCCCCAGGTTCGCGTAATCTAAGGGTGGCAGGCCCGTCAAACAGGTACAGAGGAATCTCAATGAGGACTATCGCGACACTGGCGCTCGCGGCGACCGCAACAATCGGCTTCGCCCAAATCAGGTTCGACGACATCACCGTGCGGAACATGACGCCGCAGTGGGGCACGGTCCTTGTCGGGGCCAACGGCGCGTTCGGCCAGCCTTGCCAGCTTGCCATCACCAGCTATGAACAGTGGTGCCAGGCTTGGCCGTCAGTCGCCGGACAGTACTACCAGCGCGGTATGGAAGTCCCCCGCTTCATCGATTGGAACACCGAGCAGATCGTCCTCATCAGCCTCGGCAACGTCAGCGCGCAGGGCTACGGCATCTTTGTCGAGGAAGTCCGGCGCACCAGTTCGTTCCAGTTCGAGGTCCGATATGCGATCTCCGCGCCGAACGTCCAGATCGGCTATCAGCAGAGCAGCTACCAGAGCTTCAATTTCGGATACGGCACCTCGCCGTTCGTCGCGTTCCGCGTCCCTCGCTCGTACGGCTACCCGTCGTTCCACTCGCGGTACTACCAGCCGCCGAGCTACGTGATCCGCACGGCGTGCGGCTGCAACCACTGCAACAGCCACAACAACAAGGTTTGGATGTTCGGCAAGGGCGGAGCGCTCATGCCGTACGTGCCGCCCGGCCAGCAGGAAAAGGACAAACAGACGGGCCGCGGCGGAATCTAGGCCAAAATCTCGGCATGACCGCCGAGACCGTCGCAGTCGGCACCGAGATCCTTCTCGGTGACATTGTCGACACGAACAGCGCCGAACTGGGCAAGGTCCTCGCCGAGTTCGGCGTTCTTCATTTGCACCGGCAGACCGTCGGCGACAACTGGAAGCGGCTCGCCGACGCTCTCAAGACCGCGCTCTCCCGCTCCGACATCGTGTTCACGATCGGCGGCCTCGGCCCCACACAGGACGACGTGACCCGAGACGGCATCTCGTCGGCACTTCGCGACCAGCTCATCCACGACCCGCTCATCGAGGAGGCGATCCGCGAAAAGCTGGAGTCGCGGCGGATCCCCTGGGTTGAGAGCCAGGCGCGACAGGCGATGCGGCCCGCGAGCGCGGAAGTGATCGCCAATCCCAACGGTACCGCGCCGGGGCTGATCTGCCGCAAGGACGGGAAGGTCGTTGTCGCGATGCCCGGCCCGCGGCTCGAGTTCCTCCCGATGCTCCTCGGGCCGGTTAGCGACTACCTACGGTCCGTCTCCGACGGAGTGATCTACTCGACGACGGTGAAAATCGTCGGGATGGGAGAGAGCATCGTCGAGAACAAGATCAAGGAACTGATGGAGGGCGAAGACCCGACCGTCGCGCCGTACGCAAAGACCGGCGAGGTCCACCTTCGCGTCACCTCGCGCGCCGCATCGAAAGAGGACGCAGAGGAGAAAGTCTCGCCAGTCGTCGCGCAGATCAAATCGCGGCTTGGCGAGGTCGTTTACGGGTTCGACGACGACACCCTCGAATCGGCTGTGCTCGCCGTGCTCCGTGGTCGCAGCGAGACCCTCGCGGTTGCGGAGAGCTGCACCGGCGGCGGACTGGGCGAGCGGATCACATCGGTCCCTGGCTCTTCCGACGTGTTCCTCGGCGGCGTCGTCTCGTACAGCAACGCGCTCAAAGTCTCGATGCTCGGCGTCTCGGAAAAGACGATCGCAGAGCACGGCGCGGTGAGCGAAGAGTGCGCGCGGGAGATGGCCGAAGGGATCATCGAGAAGTCGGGCGCGACTTGGGGAGTCTCGGTCACCGGGGTCGCCGGACCCGACGGCGGGACCGTTGAAAAGCCGGTCGGTCTCGTCTTCACCGCCGTCTCCGGCACCGGAGGAACGACTATCGAGCGCAACGTCTTCCCGGGAACCCGAGAAGCGATCCGCGAACGCAGCGTAAAGTGGGCGTTGCTGCAGCTTCGCAAACGAACCCTCGCCGAATAGGAACGGGGAGTGTGCTGCTCCTGCTCCTATTCCTACTCTGTCACTTCCGCGGCGCAGTCAGCACAAGCCGCTCGACGAAGAACTCCATCGTGCGGTTGAAGTTCAGGCCCGTGTGGCCCTGGTCCGGGCCGATCTGCACCTCGTAGTACTTGCCGGCACGGTTCAACGCCTGCACGAGCTGCAGCGTGTTCGATGGGTGCACGTTGTTGTCCGCCGTGCCGTAATAAAGCAGCAGCCACCCCTTGAGGTTGCGCGCGTATTCCATCGCGTTTCCGGCCTTGTACCCCTCTGGGTTCGCGGCGGGCGTGCGCATGTAGCGCTCGGTGTAGATCGTGTCGTAGTTCTGCCAGTCCGTCACGCTGCTGCACGAGACCGCCGCGTGGAACAGCTCGGGGTACCGCAGAACGCACAGCGCCGACGAGTACCCGCCGTACGAAGTGCCCGTGATCCCGATCCGTTGTGCGTCGACGTAGGGAAGCTTGCCGATCTCCTTGACCGCCTCCGCGTGGTCGTCGATCTCGGTCGTGCCCATCTTCAGGTACATCGCGTCCATGAACGCCTTGCCGCGCCCGCTCGTGCCGCGACCAGCGAAGCTCCCGACGATGAAACCGTAGTTCGTCTGCTGCGAAGGCGTCGCGTACCTCTCCGAGTGGCCGCCAGACTCCGGCCCGGCGTAGATGTTGATGATCACCGGGTACTTCTTGTTCGGGTCGAAGTCCGCAGGGAACTGCAGCGAGCCGTAGCACTTGGTCTTGCCGTCCGCCGCCGTGAACTCGATCCGCTGCGTCGGCTTGTAACCGAGCTTGATCGCGCCGCTGATGTCGCTCTCCGCGATCACCGACACGGCCTTGCCCGCCATGTCGCGCAGCGTGACGCGCGGCGGCATGTTGACCGTCTGCTCGGTGTCGACGAAGTAATCGCCGGTCGGCGAGAGGTCGACGTTGTGGTTGGTCGCCGGGTCTGTCGGCGTCACGTCGCCCGTGCCGTCCAGTCGGACGCGGTGGAACTGCAGCATGTACGGGTTGTTCGGCCCGGCGGCCATGTAGTACAAGAATCCGCCAACGAGATCGAGGCGAGTGACCGCCATCGCCTCGACGTTTCCTTTGGTCACCGCCGTCGTCGCGCCGGTCTTCAGGTCGACGATGTAAAAGTTGTCGAACCCGTTGCGCGCGCTCTTCCAGAGCACTTTGCCCTTGTACTTCGGTGCCTTCTCGATGTTCGGGTCGGTGTCGAGGAAAGTGCGCTGCGGCGAGTTGTCGGTCCACGACGCCGGCCACTCCTCGCGCACGATCACCCGCCCCGCGCCGGTCGCGGGGTCCGCCGCGCAGAACTCCATCGTGTTCTGCCACCGGTTCGTTCGGTGGACGTAGAGCTCCTTTCCGTCGAGCGACCAACTCAGGCCGTAAACGTAGTGCCCGACCTCCTCGTCGAACGCACCCGGCCGCACGTTTACCTTCGTGCGCTTCTTGGTGTCGAAGTTGTACGTGTACACGTCGACCTCGGGGTTCGGCGCGCCCGCCTTCGGGTACGCCTCGACGTCGAGCGTGTTCTGGATCTTCGTCTCGCTCAAAGTGAGGTAGTAGTCCTTCGCCTGCCCGTCGTCGAAGCGGTAGAACCACACCGTCTTGCCGTCGGGCGACCAGCCCATCGCGGTGATCTGGTTGAGCTCCTCGCCGTACACCCAGCTCGCGCTGCCGAACTTGATCCGCTTGCCGACGTCGCCTTCTGTCGTAATCGCGCTCTCGTTCTTGCCGTCGGCGTCGCTCACCCAGAAGTTGCCGTCGCGGTAGAAAACGCGCTTCGTGCCGTCCGGGCTGAACTCCTCCGTGTACTGCCTGCCACGCTCGGGGCGCTGCCGCGAGGCGTTCCGATTGACCTGACCGTTCGGCCGGGCCGGTCCGCCGACGACGGGGGGCGCTGCGTCGAGCACCTTTTTGCTGCCGGTCTTGGCGTCGATCTCCGTCCACACGTCGCCGATCCGGTACGCCAAAGTCGTTCCGCTGGTCCACCGCGTCTGGACGCTCGCCAACTTCGACGCCTGCTGAATCTCGGTGCGCTTGGCGGCGGTCTTGGTGATGTCGATCATCCCGGCGAGCCGGTCCTGGCCAACGACGGCGCACGCACAGAGGGCGGCGAAGGTGAGGGCGGCAAGGCGGTTGCGGGTCATGAGCCTATTTTGGCCGAGTCACGGCAGCTCGGTCGCGGTGCCCATCTGCTCTTTCTTGAGAAACAGCGGTGCGACGAGCGGCGCGATCGCGAGCGCGGGCAGGTAGATCTCGGTCCGCATGTCGTTCCTGATGCCCAGAAGGGTGATCGCGATCGCGAGCATGATCGCCCCGCCTGCGGCGGTCGCCTCTGCCGCGAGCTGCGGCTTTTCAGCGAGCGGGCGCAGCGGTCTCGCCAAGGCGGTGATGAGGCCCTGCACGACCAGCACGACCAGGGCGGAAGCGAGCACGCCAGCCCCGAGCGCCGCGGCGAAGAACACCGCGGCGATCCCGTCGAGCAGCGACTTGAACGCGAGCAGGTCGATGTTCCTTTCGAGCCCGTCCTTGATGCACCCGAGGAGCGTGAGTGGACCGACGCAGAAGAGCACGCTCGCGCTAATGAGACCCTCGTTGAAAGTGTCCCCGCCGCCGAGCGAGCCCCGCAGCCATTCGGCGAAGTTCGCGAGCCCGACGTCGATCCCGATCCACGCACCGATCAGCCCGCCCGATACGACCGCGATCGTGGGGATGAGCACGTTCTTGGTCTCGAGGAACATCTTGACTCCCATGCACGCGACGATCAGCCCGATCCCGCTCAGCGCGACGGTCTTGAGGTCCTCCAGCATCAGCTCGCCGATACCGAGCCCTACGAGAGAGCCCACCAGCACGGCAAGTGTGTTGAGGAGCGTTCCGCGGAAGGGAAGGCGCGCAAGCACGGGGGAGACGTTACCCTCAGGGCTAGAACCGAAGTCCTACGCGGACCTGGAGGAAATTGAGCCCTTCGTTGCCGCCGGCTGTGCCAGCGTTCGAGATATGGAAGTAGCGGAAGGAGAGCATGAGCTCCCTTTGATCGAACGGGACGATGATCCCTATTCCTAGCATCGGCGTGGAGTTCCAGAGCGAGTCGATGTCGTGGGTCAGGCGGTTTGTGTACTGCAACCCCCAGCCTGCCTCCACGAACGCGCGAGCCGACTTTGCGTACTTCTGGAAGTAGCGGCCGACGAAAAGCGCGCCGTAGTGATGCGAAGAATTCGGGCCTGCGACAAAGTCCGAGCCGCCTTTCGTAAACATGTAGTACGCCTCGACGTCGAGGTCAGCGTCGTAGCCCAAGAAGTGTAAGCGCGGTTCGCGGTGGCTCATTGACACCGCGTATAGCCCACCGCGCCGCGTGTCCTCGCTGCCGAGCCAGTCCTGGCCGAACAGTGCGCTCGCCGAAACGCTCCACTTGTGGCTCTGTGCGAGGGACATTGACGCCGCGATCGTGAGCAGGACGATTGCGGCGAAGCGGGGAAGCACGAGCCCGAATATACCAGCGGTGAGGCAGTAGACTCGGGCCGCATGGGCACCGCGCGGATCCTGCTCCTGATGGACAATCGGGGCGACTCGAACTGGGGCAGCCAGGCGACTACGACCGCGCTCGTCTCGCTATTGTCGTCGCGTTTTCCGGGAGCGGAGATCCGTGGCGTGCCGCGTTCTGCGTGCCGTCCCGAGAACGGTCTCACGAGGTCGCTTGCGACTGCGCTTGTGCAAAGAGGCTCGCGTTGGGCGCTCGACGCCTTGACTCAGTCCTGGAGGCAGGACTTCGAGTGGGCAGACCTCGTCGTCGTGAACGGAGAGGGCACGCTCCACCCCCAGCCGCAGGCCTTGCGCTGGGTCTGCTCGGTCACACAGCTCGCGCGGCGACTGAAGAAGCCTTACTGGGTCGTCAACTGCTCGCTCAAGTGCCGCGGAGACAAGACCGAGCCGCTGTTTGCGGAGTTCCTCAAGGGCGCGGATCACGTCGCCGCTCGCGAACCCGTGTCGTACCGTGAGATGGTCGCGATCGGGGCGAACGCGGTGCAGGCGGCGGACTGCGCATGGCTGACGCAGCCCGGTTCAGTCGAGCAGGCGCGCTCGATCCTCGCGAAAGCGGGGGTCGAAGGGAAGTTCGCGGTGATGACCGGCTCAGCGTCCGTGCACAAGTGGCCGGTCGAGCACCAGAAGGCCGTCGTGCAGACTCTGTGCGATCGTGGGATGAGCGTGTTGTACACGTATTCGGACCGCAAGGACGAACCGGTCTCGCGTGCGTTAGGCACAGAACACGTCGTCACTGATAGGGAATCGAGCTTCGCCCAGCTCACGACGATTCAATCGTTAGCTGAGATCGTCGTCGGTGGGCGGTTCCATCCGACGATCCTCGCCGCGCTTGTCGGGACGCCGTTCGTCGCGGTGCCGAGCAACACGCACAAGATGTCGGGGCTGATGGAGATGCTCGGTGCGCAGAAGTTGCTGTGCGACTTCTCATCGCTCGAAAAAGTGGTACCAACGATCAACAAGGTGCTCGACGAACGAGAGAAATGGTCGGCACAATTGTCATCGAAAGCAAAGGAGATTGCTCCGCTCGCTCACCAGAACGTCAGGACTTGAGCAACTGTCGCAGCACGTACTGCAAGATGCCGCCGTGCTTGTAGTACTCGACTTCCATCGGCGTGTCGATGCGCACGAGCGTCTGGAACTTTTTGGTGTCACCGTTCGAGTTCGTCGCGTGTACTGTCAGCTTCTTGTCGGCAGGGAAACCGTTCGTCAGCGCGTCGGCGAGACCGGTCACAGAGAACCCTTCGAGCCCTGTCAGTCCGAGCGAAGCGGCGCTCTGACCATCGACGAACTGCAACGGAAGCACGCCCATGCCGATGAGGTTCGAGCGGTGGATCCGCTCGAAGCTCTCGGCGATGACAGCCTTGACGCCGAGCAGCAGGGCGCCCTTCGCCGCCCAGTCGCGGCTCGAACCGGTACCGTACTCCTTGCCCGCGATAACGATAAGGCCAGTACCCGCGGAGTTGTACTTTTCGGTCGCATCGAAGATCGTTGTGACCGCACCGCCAGGGGGGGAGGTGGTGAACCCGCCCTCGGTGCCCGGGGCGAGCTGGTTCTTCAGCCGCACGTTTGCGAACGTGCCACGGATCATCACCTCGTGGTTGCCGCGGCGAGCGCCGTAAGAGTTAAAGAGGTGGGGCCGCACGCCGTGGCCGGTGAGATAGTGTCCCGCCGGGGAGTCGAGCTTGATCGACCCGGCGGGTGAGATGTGGTCGGTGGTGACGGAGTCGCCGAGCATCGCGAGGCACACAAGTCCGGTGAGGTCTTCGAACGCAGTCGGCGCGTCCTTTGACATTCCTTCGAAGTACGGCGCTTCCTTGA
>JANWJY010000165.1 GCA_025451715.1 Fimbriimonadaceae bacterium
CGATGACCCAGAAGCTTGCTATGAACATCGAGCGGCTCGAACCGCGCGTCACCCTAAGGCCCTGACGCCACGAGGCGTAGCTTTCCCGGCCAGGGGTGATACAATTCGGGAATGGCGCTCGCCTGCCCAGCCTGCCGTTCGGACTTGGAAGAAGTCGACTTCATGGGAGTGAGGATCGACGTGTGCTCCGAGTGCGCAGGCATTTGGTTCGACGACGGCGAACTCAGCACTCTGTCCAAGCGCTCGCCAGGCGCAATGGAAAAGCTCGAGGACATGTTCTCGCCGGAGTTCGAGGTCGTCCTCCCTGCGACCGTCCAAAAGCTGTGCCCACGAGGACACGGCGTGATGGAGACCTACCGCTACCTCTACCACTCGCCCGTCGAGATTGATTCGTGCGCCAAGTGCAACGGCGTGTTCGTCGAGGAGACTGAGCTGGCCGGTATTGCAAACGCGATCGAGCACAAGTACCGCTCGCACATGACTGCCGAGCTGGAAGCGAGGGCGCGCCTATCCGGCCATCCCGTCCCCGTCATCGGGGACAGGAACAAGGACTCAGACGTTGCCGCTCTGATCCAAGCGCTCGCTCACTGGCGCGACCGCACTGGCACCGAGGCCTGAATCAGCTGGGGTGCCCGGTCTGGCCGCCGCTCGCGGCAGACCGGCACAACTTGATGTTTGCGCCGCGCGCTCCCAGCGACCCCTCTCCCGCTCCGCCCACGCTAGACCTAGCCGGGAAAACGTGAGCGGGAGAGGCCCGGTGAGGGCAATCTGAAACCTAAACTCTCAGCTCTCACCAACGCGTCTCGACCGTATAAGTGATCGTCCGCACTTCGTCGGCCTTCAGGTTCAGCACGAAGTCCACCGTGTGCGAATCGAGCTTCGTGTACTCCGCGTTCTTCGACGTGATCGTCCACTCGCCGCCGAACCGCTCGAACACGTGTACCGTCTCCGCGGTCTGTTTGCGGTTGCGCACCTCGACCTCGAACGTCTCGATCGCCCCGGTGCGCGCGTTGCCGAGCCACCTGAACTCCGTCCGCTTGCGCGATGACACGATGTCGAACGCGCGACCAACGGGGAGCGACAGCTTCTCGTTGCGTGGCGTGTGGTTGATCGACGCCTCACCCAGCATCTGCAGGGAGTCCGTGCTGTCGCGCTGGAACACCTTGATCGTGCCCATCGGCAGCGGCATCCCCAGGTTGCTCTTCTCGTCGTTGGTGAACTCGATGAACACCAACGGCTTGATCTCGCCCACGCCGACCACGCCCTCGTTGGGCCGCCACATGCCGTACTGGCGCATCGCATCGATCACGAGCTTCTTCGTCACAGGCACGCCCGTCGCCTCGAGCAGCGAGACCTGCTTGATCTCCCGGTCCTTGACCGTCGTCGGCCGTTGAAGCGTGTACAGGTGGTACTCCGAGAACTGCTCCTCGTTGAAGTTCCCATCTCCTGCGGCCTTCATCGCGAGTTCCGCCCCGCCGCGCCCTCCACCGAACCCGCCCGGCTGCTGTCGGAACACTTCGCCCGCTAAAAGCTTAAGCTTGGCGTTCGTAAACGTCGCGCCCGCGTTGTTCGTCAGCGTGACCCAACCCTTGAAGTCGGCGATCTTTCCCTCCTTATCGAGGTTAAGCACGTAGTCCGACTTCCACGAGATGCCCTGCGTCAGGTAGCTGAGCTCGATGTTGTTAGTTCCCGCGCGGCGCGAATCGAGCAGCCACAACAGACTCGGACGAGAGATCAGTCCATCGGGGATCGACGAGACCTCGATCTCGCCCGTCGGGTTGAGCAGGATCCGACCGTCGTCGGTGCGAATCACCATGCCGTTCCACGTCGCGCTTGCACCGCCGTCCGCGTTGCCCACGATCGCCGTCGGTGCGCTGAGCAGCGTGCCGACGATCCGCTCCTTGTTCCCGTTCGGAAGCACGCGGTTGAACACGATCTGCTTTCCGACCACTTTGTTCAGGATCGCGGCTGGACTGATGAGGTCGTATTGGTAGTTCTGCTCCAGCACGCTGAAGCTCCCAGCCTGGGTCAGGCTGCGGATGCCGACGCTGTTGACCTCGATCAACTGCGCGACGTCCTCGATCCGAACCTCCTGCATGCCGGTCCGAAGCTCGAGCGCGCGCTGCTGCTTGACCAGTGCGAACCCTTGGTTGTAAATGGTGAGCTCGACGTCGCCGGGGGCGGCGGCCGTCGCGATGGCGAGTGCTGCGATCAGACTCATGGTGTTTTCTGTTTCCTCCGAACTCCGTGTTGTCTGACGGATGTTACGTTCACCCCGTTATCCCTGACCGGGACTGAATCCGTCACTAATCGGGTGCCCCGGCCCGTTGCTAGGGTGCCCCGGTCTGGCCACCTCTCGTGGCAGACCGGGCTTTGCTACGCTGGGAGGGCGAGCGTACTCGCGAGCCGCACCCTCTACAGTCTTCCAGCTGCAAGGCCAGAATGGTCCTATTGACCAAATGAACCTAAAATTGGGACTTTTCTACCGAAAACGTTGACAAACTCGCCACCCGCGGGTACAGTAGATGGTGATCAAGGGAAGCCGGAGAGATCGCCGTCTAAAGGCACCTCCAAAGCAGACGGTGCAGGGCCAGAAAAAAACGTCGAAAAAACGTACCCCCTTGAGGCCCGGCGAAGCCATGCCTCAAGGGATCCCGATTCGAGATCCGATCCAATACCACCAGATTTCCCGTCTAGACGGGAATTCTCAAGCGTGCGCGAATGGCTTCATCGCCGCCCTCACGACCGCCTTCTGCGACTCGTCCAGCTTGACCAGCGGCAGCCGTACGTCCTCGCAGTCGAACCCGTTCAAAGACAGCATGTACTTGATCGGAGTCGGCGAGGGCGCCGAGAACACCGCCTTGATCAGGTCGACCAGCCGGTTGTTCGCCTTCTGAGCGGCCGCCAGGTCGGTCAGGGACTTCTCGATCACGGTCTTGAGCTCGCGACCTGCGACGTGTGCGGCGACCGAAACCAGCCCGTGGCCCCCGACCGCCATGGTCGGCAGGATCAAGGCGTCGTCGCCGCTGTAAATGCGAAAACCGGCGGGCGACTTCGCGCACACCTCGGTGATCTGCGGGAGCGAACCGCTCGCCTCCTTGACAGCGACGATGTTCGGCACGTCCTCGATCAGCTTGAGCAGAGTAGGGGTCTCGAGGTTGATCGCGCTGCGCGGCATGATGTTGTAGAGCATCACGGGCAGCGAAGTCTGCTTTGCGATGGTGCTGAAGTGCGCGTAGAGCCCCGCCTGCCCGGGCTTGCTGTAGTACGGGTTGACGAGCATGATCCCGTGCGCCCCGCGCTTCTCCGCCTCCTCCGCCAGGTGGATCGAGTGCTTGGTGTCGTACGTGCCGGCGCCGAAGACTACCGATGCGCGGTCACCGACAGCGTCCAAGACTGTCGTCAGGAGTGAGAGCTTCTCCTCGTCGCTGAGCGTGGGCGACTCGCCAGTCGTGCCGCTGACCACGAGCCCGTCGTTCTTCTGCTCGTCGACCAGGTGGGCGGCGATCTTCGCGGCCTCCTCATAGTTGACCGTGCCGTCCGCGTGGAACGGCGTGAGCATCGCGGTAAGCAGCCTTCCCCAGTCGCGCGGGCCTTGGAACTGTGCCATGTGTCTCGTAGAGCGTACCGGTTCTCGCCGGTCGCCGTACTTCTAATACGTTTTACGCGACCTATTTGCCCTTTGCGAGCTTTGTGATTTTGTCGGCGACCTGCTCTGGTGTGAGCCCAAAAGACTCGATGATCACGGCGTCGTCGGAAAGGGTCAGCGGCGAGTCCTTGCGCGTGTAGTCCCTGTGGTCGCGCTCGACGACGTCCTTGACGACCGCTTGAAGGGTCTCCGCCTTGTTCTCGAGCCACCGCCGCCGCGCGCGCTCCTCGATGCTCGCGGTGAGGAAGATCTTGACGCCTGCGTCCGGTGCCACGACCGTGGTGACGTCCCGGCCCTCGAGCACACAGCCGCCAGACTCGACAAGCTTTCGCTGCCGCTTGACCATCGCCCCCCGCACCGAAGGAAACACGCTGACCTCGCTCGCTCGCTTGCCGACCTGGAGCGTGCGTATCTGCTCGGTGACGTCTTCGCCGTCGAGAATGACGCGCTGCGGCTCGCCTGGCTGGAACTCGATCCTCGCGCTTTCGGCGAGTGAGCCAAGGTGCATCTCGGAGTTCGCTTCGATCCGGATCGCCTTCAGCGCCACGCAACGGTACATCGCACCTGTGTCGAGGATCTTGAGCCCGAGCTTCTTTGCCACGAGCGCGGCGACGGTGGACTTCCCCGCACCGGCCGGGCCGTCAATGGCGATCACGATGTTACTTGGCATCGATTCCAATTGAGAGACGAGTTACAAGCGACGTGAGACGCGCCAGCTACAGGGCTTCTACCTTAACCACGGAGGCGAGGCGCTGCAGTTCGCGCGAAAGGCGCGCTGCACGTTCCGAGCTCACGGAGCCAAGAAGCTCGGCGACCTTCGACTTCTGCATGAAGAACAGCACTTGTGCAAGCTCCGGCTCCTTGTAGGTCTCTGTGATCGCGATCAGTTTGGTGACTTCAATCTCGTCCCAGTACTTCGCGAGCGCCTTCGCACCCAGTTCTGGATCCGTAATGGGCTTCGGCTCTGAGACGGCCCGAGACGGCTCGGTGGGCGGCTCTTGAGCGTTCGTGTCAGCAGTCACCTGTTGGTCTTCGACACTGTCCGTCGCGGTCGACTCGTCACCGGTCGCCTGTTGCTCCTTTGGCACGCTCTTCGCTGCGGCCGTTTTCTTTGGAGTGATTCCGGGAATACTGATGACGCCCATAAACGCCGCGCCGAGCGCGCCGCCAAAGAGCAGGATGGGAACGACGATGAAAAGGGCTTTCATGGTTTTGGTGCTGAGAGATTAGGGAACGAAGGCGAGTTGTGCGCGGTTGCGAGGCTAGTCATTCTTACCCCCCAGCTCTGCCGCCCTCTTGAGGACGTCGCGGACGTAGTCTGCGCTCTCGGGCGGGATGCCGCCGACCTGCTTCACCGTTCCGGGCCCAGCGTTGTAGGCCGCGAGCGCGAGCTGCTTGTCACCGTTGAACTGTCGGAGCATCTGCGCCAGATATCGCGCACCCGCGTCGAGGTTCTGTTGTGGGTCGAAGATGTCCGTCACGCCGAGGCTC
>JANWJY010000166.1 GCA_025451715.1 Fimbriimonadaceae bacterium
AGCGTGCCTTTGATACTTTCCTCTGCGGAATCCTCGTAAGCGACAAGTACAAAACCTGGTATTTCTGCGTATAGCGCGAAGTCGGTTCTGGAGGCGAATTCGTAGGGCTCTCCGTGTAGGTTTATGTTCACCCCGATCCGGCCGGCGATACACATATCTGCGATGGCGACCGCGGTGCCGCCCTCGCTCACGTCGTGCGCCGCCGTGATCAAGCCGTTTTCGACGAGGTCGGCGAGGGAGTCGCAGAGAGCCCTCTCCATCGCAACGTCCGGCGCGACAGGGCGGCCGTCCTCGATCCCGTGAACCTCGGCGAGGTAGGAGCTAGCGCCGAGACCCTGTTGTGCGACTTCGTTCTTGTAGGAGATGAGGGCGATGTTCTGGTTTGGTCTCAGGGCCATGCCGACGTGTTTGGTGGCGTCGTTCAGGACGCCCATGACACCGATGAGAGGGGTTGGGAGGACTTCACCGAGCTCGCTCTCGTTATAGAAGCTGACGTTGCCACTTACGACGGGCGTGCCCATGTCCTCGCACGCGTCGGCGATGCCCCTCACTGCTCGCTCGAACTGCCAGTAGACGTGCGGGAGCTGTGGGTTGCCGAAGTTGAGTCCGTCAGTGACCGCGACTGGCCGTGCGCCGGTGCAAGCGACGTTGCGTGCAGCTTCGACGACGGCTAGCTGTCCGCCGACGTAGGGGTCGAGGTAGACCCAGCGGCCGTTGCCGTCGATCTTGACGGCGAGACCCTTCTTTGTGCCACGTGGGGCGAGGACGGCAGCGTCGCCGTTGCCGGGGATGAGCGCTGTCTGGGTCTGGACGCCGTAGTCGTACTGCTCGAACACCCAGCGCTTGCTGGCGAGAGTGGGGGATACGAGAAGTGTGAGGAGGGATTCCTTGGGATCCCTTTCGAGGAGCTTTGTTGGGTCGAAGTTCTTGGCTTTCCTGAAGTAGTCGGGCTCCTGAGCTTCGACCGTGTAGGTCGGGCACTCGTCGGTGAGGAGCTTTGCTGCGAGGCGGACCTCAGTCTTTCCGTGCCTAGTGCAAGTGACGATGCCGTCGTCGGTGACGCGCCCGACGACGACGGCGTGCGCGCCCCACTTTTTGAAGACGTCGATGACTTCCTGTTCCCTGCCTGCGTGTGCGACACAGAGCATCCGCTCCTGGCTTTCGCTGAGCATGATCTCGTAGGCGGACATGCCCTCTTCCCTCGTTGGGACGAGGTCGAGGTCTACGTTCATGCCGACGTCTCCCTTGCTCGACATTTCAGTGGTCGAGCAGGTAATCCCTGCGGCGCCCATGTCTTGGATCGCGACGATCGCGCCGGTCTTGAGGGCTTCAAGGGTGGCCTCGATGAGGATCTTCTCGGCGAAGGGGTCGCCGATCTGGACGTTGGGGCGCTTTTCGTCGCTGTCTTCACCGAGCGTGTCGCTGGCGAAGGTCGCGCCGTGGATGCCGTCCTTGCCGGTCGCAGAGCCGAGGTAGATGACGGGATTGCCCGTTCCTTTGGCCGCGGCGGTTGCGACTTCGTCGAGCTTTACGATGCCGACGCACATAGCGTTGACGAGCGGGTTGCCGCTGTAGCGCGGGTGAAAGGCGACTTCGCCGGCGACGGTCGGCACTCCGACGCAGTTGCCGTATCCGGCGATGCCTGCGACGACGCCGCCGAAGAGGTAGCGGTTCCTGCGGACGACGTCGGGGGGCGCCTTGCCGTCTTCGATGGGGCCGAAGCGGAGGGAGTTGAGGCTGGCGATGGGCCTCGCTCCCATGGTGAAGATGTCGCGGATGATGCCGCCAACGCCTGTCGCCGCTCCTTGGTAGGGCTCGACGGCGGATGGGTGGTTGTGGGACTCGACCTTGATTACCGCGCCGAGTCCGTCGCCAATGTCGACGATGCCAGCGTTCTCGAGCCCCTCTCCCTCCATGGCCTCCTTGTACTTTTTGAAGTAGGCGAGGATGGGTCTTGAGTACTTGTAGCCGCAGTGCTCGCTCCACATGACGGCGAACATTCCAAGCTCTGTGTGGGAGGGCTCGCGACCCAGGAGTTCTAGAACCTTCTCGTACTCGGACTTGTTAAGGCCCATAGAGAGGTAAACACCTGAAGCGATGGCGGCCATTGTCAAAAGTATAACCGTTGCCCTTTTGATGCTGGGCCTGATCACGGGCTGCGCGAGCAGCAGCCAGAAGTGGTATGGGACGTGGGAGGGCGACCTCAAGCGGGCGGGCTCCTCTGTGCCGCTTCACGATAGGAACACGATCAACTTGTTGCAGGTGAGGATCCTTCCCGACGGGACGTTTGAAATGCTCGAGAGCGGAATTACGGTCTCCGGGACGCACATGCTGGGTTCCAAGAAGGCGTTTTTGACGGTCAGGAAGACCATGGGGCAGCCAGTCGAGCAATCGAAGACCAATGATCTGACTCTGACGTGGCAGGACGACGGCACGGTGCTATGGACGGATCCCGCCGGATTCGGCAACGAACCTGTCAGGCTGACCCTGAAGCCGCAACCGGGGGGATAGGCGGTCCGTATACAATGAGGAAAGGAAGGAAATGATCTGGATTCTCGTAATCGTCGCAGTCGGGCTGGTGATCTGGGTGATCTCGGCCTACAACGGCCTCGTCTCAGACCGGCGTCAGACCATGAACGCGTGGGCGCAGATCGACGTGCAGCTCAAGCGTCGCTATGATTTGATCCCTAACCTCGTCGAGACGGTGAAGGGATACATGAAGCACGAGCAGGACACCTTGGAGAAGGTGATCCAGGCGCGCAACCGGGCTGTCGGCGCTACGACGGTGAAGGACAAGGCTTCCGCAGAGACAGCGGTGGCTTCTGCTTTGACCGGGTTCTTCGCTTTGGCGGAGGCTTATCCGGAGCTTCGTTCGAACGAGAACATGATCCAGTTGCAAGAGGAGCTGCGCTCGACCGAGAACAAGATCTCGTTCGCGCGGCAGTACTACAACGACATCGTGACTTCTTACAACACGAAGCTTGAGGCGTTTCCGACGAACATCCTGGCTGGGATGGGGGACTTCAAGCCGAAGGACCTGTTCGAGCTGGAAGAGCCGGCAGCACGTGAGCCGGTGAAGGTGTCGTTCTAGAACGGCGGGCGACGGCGGGCATCGGCGGGTTGTGCCCGACAGTCAGTCTCCGAAGACCTTCTTGCCGCCGACGTAGGTGACAGTGGGTTTGATCGCGGACCAGTTTGGAGATGGTCCGAATACTGACTCGTTGAGGATGACGAAGTCGGCGAGGTAGCCGGGTGCGATCCTTCCGACGCTCTTCTCCCAAAACATCGCGTACGCGCCAGAGGAAGTGTAAGCGCGCAGGGCGTCTGTGACTGAGATGTTGTTGCGCGTCTGCCAAAACTGGCCGGCGAGCGTCTTTCCTGTCACCGCAGCCTCCATTCCAAGGAACGGGTTGAGTGTAACGACCGGCCAGTCGGAGCCGAACGCGAGCACGCCGCCGCTGTCGAGCACGTCCTTGTAGGCGTAGCTGGAGTTGGACCTTTCCTTTCCGATGTAGTCCTCGGCGTATCTCCCGTCGTCTGCCTTGTGGAACGGCTGATACGAGGTTATGACTCCGAGCAGGCCGATGACCGGGATGTCGGACGCGCGCAGGTGCTGTGCGTGCTCTAGCCTTGGTCGTGCCTTTCGCGTGTCCATCCACGCGGCTTTGAAGAACTCGATGAGCTTGTGGTTTGCGCGGTCGCCGATCGCGTGCCCGATCATTTGGAGGTTGTTGGCGGCGCAGAGCGCGGCCGTTTGCTTGACTGTGCCGTCGGCGACGCCTGGTCGCGGCAGACCCGTGTTGTCGGCGACGTCGGCGGGGTTGTTGTTAAACGGTTCGGTCATCCACGCCGTGCGCGAGCCGAGCGTGCCGTCCATGTAGACCTTGACGCCTTTGAACTCGAGCCAGGTGTCGAGCGTTTTGAAGCCTGACCTTGTGCGCGCGATGTTCACCGTCGACATCGTTGGGAAGAGCCCGAAGCGGACTGTGAGCGCACCTTCTGTCGCGAGCTGTTGGTAGATGGGAAGCGCGCCGTCGCCGGGAATGTCCGAGACGCTGGTGATGCCGTTCGCGTTCGCGTGTCGCATGGCGGCCATGAGGTCTTCTTTGAGGACTGCTTGCGACTTTCCGGGGACGAGGCGGCCGACGAGGCCGGTCGCGGTCTCTCTCAGCAGTCCAGTGGGTTCGCCGTTCGCGTCCTTCACGACACGGCCGCCGTTGGGGTCCTGCGTGTTCCGAGTCACGTTTGCGAGCTGCAGGGCCTTGGTGTTTGCGATCGCGCTGTGGCCGTCCATGCGGCTGAGGAAGACCGGTCGGTCGGGGACGGCCTGGTCGAGCCACTCCTTCGTCGGCTCGGTCTTGTCTGACCAGCTTTCCACCGACCACCTGCCGCCGATGATCCACGTGCGCTGCGGGTTCGCATCGGCGTACGCCTTGAGACGCGCGATGAAGTCCTGCTTGTCCTTCGCGTCGCGGAGATGGATGTCGGTGAGGCTGCCTCCGCCGTTCATCATGTGGATGTGCGAGTCGATGATGCCGGGGATGACGGTCCTTCCCTGCGCGTCGATGGTCTGGGTGTCCGCGCCTATGTAAGCCGAGGGGTCGTCGCCGACGTACACGAACTTCCCGTCGTCGACTGCGAGCGCCGTCGCGAATCCCGTCATTCCGTCGGACCAGACGAGCGCGTTGGTGACGACGAGGTCCGCGGGGGCGGTGAGGACGGCGCAGAGTGCGAGGGCGAGGGTCATGGGTGGGAGGATACTTTGTTGGAGGCTCGGGGGATTGGAGGTTCGGAGATTAGGCGTCGATGAGCATGCCCTTTGCGACCGCGTCGTTGACGATGCTCAGCAGTACCGGCCAGAGTGGAGGGCAGCCGCGCTCGATAACTGAGTTTCGTTTGAGGACCTGAGACTTTGTGATCGCGTGCTGACGCCAGGCGTGGCCGTCGGTGTGGTAGTTGTGCAGGATCGGGAGGAAGCGATCGATCGAGTGGGCGAAGGCTCCGTCGGGGGTCTGTGCGGCCTCGTACTCCTCCCAAAGGCCGCGGAGTTGCCGGACGGTCTCGGCTGGGAGGATCCCGAAGATGCGGTCTGCAGCGATTGACTCCTTGAGCGGCTTTTCCTCGTGGCCCTTTTCGTCGTACGCGAACGTGTCGCCGACATCGATCTCGACGATGTCGTGCACGAGGAGCATCTGGATCACTCGGTCGATGTTGACGTCTTCGGGGGCGTGCGGTGCAAGGGCGAGCGCCATTGTGGCGACGTGCCAAGAGTGCTCGGCCGTGTTCTCGTTGCGCGGGTCGTTGATGAGGCGCGTGCGGCGCTCGACGCTCTTGAGCTTATCGATCTCTACTGTGAAAGCGAGGCACGCGTCGAGGTCGGTCATACGAGGATTGTAGCGCGTGGTAGCCTAGTGGCATGACAAAGCCATTTACCCTGCAGATCGGGGACGCGGCACCATCGTTCAGTCTTCCCGCAACGGAAGGCGGGATGTACAGCCTCGACGACTTCGCTGATGCGAGCGTGCTCGTGGTGTTCTTCACGTGCAACCACTGCCCTTACGTGATCGGGAGCGACGAGCAGACGCGATCGACGGCTGAGAAGTATGCGCCTTGCGGGGTCGCGTTCGTCGGGATCAACAGCAACAGCGCTGCCACGCACGAGAGCGACGACTTCATTCACATGGTCTCTCGAATGAGCGAGCACGGCTTTCCGTGGAAGTACCTGCACGACGAGTCGCAGGCGGTCGCGCGCGCCTACGGTGCGCTGCGCACGCCGCACTTTTTTGTGTTCGACTCCTCGCGCCGGCTCGTTTACACTGGACGCGGCATCGACAATCCGCGCGATTGGACGAAGGCGACCACGAACGAGCTCGAGGACGCGTTGGAAGCGGTGCTTTCTGGACGCACGCCATCGGTCGCGCTGACAAACCCGATCGGCTGCAACGTGAAGTGGGACGGCAAGGACGCGCACTGGATGCCGCCGGAGGCGTGCGACCTGGTCACACGATAGTGTCAGCGAGTCAGTTGCTCACGGGACGCCTGCACCAAAGTTGGAGCACTAGTTAGAAACAGTCTTGGGGTCGAACGGTTTGCCCTTGAGGGCAAGGAACGAGTCCTTCTGACCTTTGGTGAGCGTCACATCGGCGAGGTCGATGTACGACTTGCCCATCGCCTCGAGCTGCGGCTGGATTTTGATCCTTGCGGCTTCGAGCTCCTTGTTGCGCTGCTCGACGAGCTTGGTCTCTTCTTCCTTCGACTTGGGCTTCATTGCTGCGTACTTCTCGAAGATCGGCTTGTACGCGGCCTCCTGGAGACCCTTCGCCTTCTTGTCGTTGGCTACATAAGCATCGCGCAGTTTTGTGAGCTGCGCTTTCGTCATGCCGATCTTGTCGGCCATTTTGGGATCCATCAACGGAAGGAGGCCGTCGCGCTGGAGGGTGATTTCGCGAAGTCGCTTGAGCTGTGCGGCCGTCAGTTCGCCGATGATCTTCTTCTTGAGCGACGCGAGGGACACGGCCATTTGCTTGTTGGCGTTGTCGGACGTGAGCTTTCCTGCCTTCACGTTCGCATCGATCGCCTTGCCTTGGGCGTTGAGCCAATCTGCGTGCTTGTTCATGTTGGCGCGCTGCGTCTCTGTGATCTTGAGCTCGGCCTGGATCGGCTTGAGCTGGAGGATGGAGATATCGGCGAAGTACGAGTCGAACTCGTCGGCCGCACGCACTGCGGATGCAACGGCCAAGAGGGCCGCGATTGTGACCAGCTTCTTCACTTGTACAGCGGTTCTCAACATGACTCGCGCCTATGAGTCTAACGAGCGAGGGGCGTGGCTTGTTCCGTTCGTTGGGGCCTACGGCGGTGCTCCATGAGGTCGGCCTCACAGCTTGAGACTACCCGCTTGACCCGCCTGACGAAGTCGGCGTTGGCGGCGACGCGGTGGAGCAGTACGACCGGTTCGGCGGCGAACTGGAGGACGACCTCGTAGTCTCCGGGGTTCTCCTCGATCAGCCTCTTTAGCTCGAAGAGCTCGGCCTTGGTTGCGCTGTTGACTTTGACGACGAGGCTGCCTGCGATGGAGTCGTCAAGCGAAGGCACGTAGGGTTTGGCTGTGACCTCCTCCACGTCGTCGACCGCGACTTCGACCTCGACATCGCTCGCTCCGGGTCGCTGTCGGTGTTTCACTGTGCCCTTGACGCACACGACTGCGTCGCGGTCGATGCGCGTGCGGAGCTTGGCGTAGGACTGCGGGAACAGCATGCAGTTGGCCTGGCCGGTAAAGTCTTCAATGGTGAGGGTCGCCATTCGCTCACCCCTCCTCGTCGTGACCTCTCTGAGCGCGCACACGACACCAGCGAGACGGATCCTTGTTCCTTCCTGGAGCTCGGCGACGGCCTGACACGGATGGCTCGCCGTCTCCTTTAGAGTGCGTTCGTATCCGCGCAGCGGGTGGTCGGAGACGTAAATACCCATGACCTCCTTCTCCCATGAAAGGATTTCGCTGCGCGTGGGCATCGGTTCGACGGGAAGGGTCGGTAGACGGAGCTCTGACGAAGTCTGTTCGCCGCCGAAGAGCGAGTCCTGTCCCGTGAGTTTCTCCCTCACGCTCCTGTTCGCATACTCGATCGCCGCCTCCATCCCCTTGAGGAGCGTGTTGCGGTTGGGGTCGATGCAATCGAGCGCGCCCGCCTTGATCAGCGATTCGAGAGCGAGCTTGTTGAGGCCGCCCTCGCGCGTGCGCGCGCAGAACTCAAAGAGGTGCTCGAACGGTTTTTCCGCCCTTGCCTTCATGATGAACCGCACGAGTCCTTCGCCGACGTTTTTGATCGCGCTGAGCCCGAAGCGTATCGCGTTGACGCCCTCGGACTTTTCGATCATGAAGTCGACGCTGGAGAGGTTGACGCTCGGCGGGAGGACGGCGATGTTCTGCCTACGGCACTCTTCGATGAACGTCGTGACGCGATCCTGGACGGTTCGATAGACAGCGAGGAGGCCCGCCATGTACTCGACCGGGTAGTTCGCCTTGAGGTACGCGGTCTGCGCGGCGATAATCGCGTAACAGACGGCGTGCGCCTTGTTGAACGCATAGCCGGCGAACGGCAGGAGCAGTTCCCACACCTTGTTCGCGACCTTTGTGTCGACTCCGTTCGTGTTGCATCCCTGCAGGAACTCGTCGCGCATCTTCTCCATCGTCGCGAGTTCATTCTTGCCCATCGCCTTTCTCAGGATGTCGGCCTTGCCGAGGCTGAACCCAGCGAGAGCCTGCACGAGCTTGAGGACCTGGTCCTGGTAGACGATGTCGCCGTAGGTCTCCTCGAGGATCGGGCGCATGCGCTCGTCGGGGACCTCAGGCTGGCGGCGCCCGAACTTATTGTCGACGAATCGGGCGATGTGCTCCATCGGACCGGGCCGGTAGAGCGCGACCATGGCGGCGAGCTCGCGGACGTTCTGCGGCTTGAGCTCGATGATGTTGCGGCGCATGCCTGCCGATTCGAGCTGGAAGACGCCGATCGTGTCGCCCTTGCTGAGCATGTCGTACGTCTTGGTGTCGTCTAGCGGGATCGCGTCGACTCCGCCGCTGAGGACGGGGTGCTGTTGCTTCTCTTCTTGTGCTAAGTGGTCGTGTGTGGCCTGGATGTTCTCGATCGTGCGCGCAAGGACCGTGAGGTTGCTCAGGCCGAGGAAGTCCATCTTGAGCAGGCCGACTTTTTCGAGGATGCCCATCTCGTACCCGGTGATAGGGAGGCCGTCGGAGGAGCGGTAGAGCGGAATGTGCTCGCTGAGCGGCTCTTTCGAGATCACGATCCCTGCGGCATGGACGCCGCAATGTCGTGAGATGCCCTCGACGGACTTTGCGGTGTCGACGAGCTTCTTCATCCGCGAGTCACTTGCGACGATCGTGCGGAACTCACTCGACTCTTTGATCGCGCGGTCGATGGACCATCCGGGCCCGGTCGGGATGATCTTGCAAAGTTTGTCGACTTCAATCGGCTGGTAACCCATGACGCGCCCTGCGTCGCGCATCGCGGCCTTTGCGCCGAGCGTCCCAAACGTGACGATCTGCGCCACGCGCTCCTTGCCGTATTTTTCGGTGACCCACTTGATGACCTCGTCGCGACGTGCGTCCTCGAAGTCGAGGTCGATGTCCGGCATGGACACGCGCTCGGGGTTGAGGAAGCGCTCAAACGTGAGGTCGTACTCGATCGGGTCGACGTCGGTGATTCCGATCGCGTAGGAGACCAGCGAGCCGGCAGCGGAGCCGCGCACGCCAGTCATGATGCCCTGCGAGCGGCTGAAGTTCGTGAACTCCCGAACAAGGAGGAAGTAGGATTCAAACCCCGTCTGGCCGATGACCTCGAGCTCGAACTTGAGTCGCTGCCAGTGCTCGTCTGTGGTTTTTCTCACCCGGCTCTCCAAGCCTTTTTCGGCGAGCTGACGGAGATAAGTGACGGTCGTCTCGCCGAGTGGGAGGTCGGGGACGGGCATCGCGGCGCGTTGTGAGGAGAGCTTGACGTCGCACTTGTCGGCGAACATCGTGCTGTTCTCGATCGCCTCGGGGTTGTCCGGGAACAGGCGCGCCATTTCGTCAGGCGACTTGACGTAGAACTCCTGCGTCTCGAAGCGAAGGCGTTTGGCTTCTTCGATCAGCGACCCGGTGCCGATGCACAGGAGGACGTCGTGCGGCTCGGCGTCGGACTTGCAGAGATAGTGTGCATCGTTTGTCGCGACGAGCGGCAGGTTTAACTCGCGGGCGATGCGCACGAGGTGCTCGTTGACCATGTGCTGCTCTTTGAGGCCGTGATCCTGCAGCTCGATGAAGTACGACCCCTCGTCGAAGATCTCTTTGTACATCCCGGCGGTGTACTGCGCCTTGTCGTACTCTCCGGCGAGGAGGAACTGGTTGATCTCGCTGCCGAGGCAAGTGCTGGAGGAGATCAGTCCGCGCGCGTGCTTGCGCAACAGCTCGTGGTCGATTCGCGGCTTGTAGTAAAACCCTTCGAGCGCGGCGACGGAGTGCAGGCGGCAGAGGTTCTTGTAGCCCTCGTCGTTGCGGGCGAGCAGAAGGAGGTGGAAGCTCTGCGACTCTTCTCTGCCCTGTTTGTTGTGCAGCCCGCCAGGGGCGACGTACGCCTCCATGCCGATGATCGGCTTGACGCCCTGCCTTTCGCACTCGAAGGCGAACTCCATTGCGCCGAACATGACGCCGTGGTCGCTGATGGCTAGCGCGTCCATCCCCAGCTCCTTGGCACGGGCGACCATGTCCGGGATCCGGTTTGCGCCGTCGAGGAGGCTGTACTCCGTGTGGTTATGGAGGTGGACGAAGGACTTGCCCATGGGGTGTCGCCAGGCGGCTGGCCCAGCAAAGAGTTTAGACGGGACCGAGGTCTAGAAAAGACCTGTGCCGCGCGCGTCTTTCCAGGCTCAATTGTGCATAACTCTTCCGGCGGCAGAAAAACGGCCCGCTGGAGGGCGGGCCGCTCGGAGAAAGTACGTTGACTGCGGATCCAATCCCCGCCTCCTCGTGAAAGAGGGGTGCCGTCGGCCGGATCCAGCACATCCTACTGGCCCGGACGCGCCTGAGTTCCTTGATTTGAGCCTGGGTCGCGGTTCATACGACAGATGAGAATCCCCGCTTAATGCGGGTATCGGTCGTGAGGCGACCGCCGATCATTCTGGTGTGCCACTTCTACCCGTGGGGCACGCGAGGATCAACGTATGCTTTCTTCTGAGGTTAGGGCCTATGTGGGCCAGATCGTCCAGGTGGAGTACAGCGACAAGCTGGGAAACATCTACATCCAGAACGCCGAGCTTTACGACATCGGTTTTCTGCCGCTCTACGGCCCGTGCCTCATCCTGGACATCGGGGAGATCCGGCTGGATCGCGTCTCTGCTGTGAAGCCCGTGAAGAGCCTCAAGTCAGCGGCTTAGAACGGCCTGTCGATCGTGCGCTCCATGCGCCTTCGCTGGAGCCGTCCGACAAAATCGTCGATTCGGAACCGGACGCCCATGCGGAAGTCGCTGGGGAACTGCCGGTAGACGATGAACGGCTCAAAGCCCTCTGCGACGAAGGCGATCTCGTACTCAGTGTCGAACAGGGTTCCGCTCGATGGGTCAATCTTGGCCAAGTAGCGGAAAGTGTACGGCCCCCTGGAGTAGTCGAACCGACCGTGGAGCGCCTTGTCATAGAGCCGCCGGTCGAATTCGAAGTCCGGCGTGCCATAAGTGTGAGAGTCAGAGTACGCGACCCCCATCATGATCCCCTCGGTCGGGCTGTAGAGCAATGACGCCTGGCCGCGCGCCCAGCCGAACTCCGTGTTCTCACTGAACGTGTTGTAGAGGTCGGCGCGGAGCTGGAAGCCGAAGTTGCCTGTGACGTACCAGACCGGACTCAGGAGAGCAAACTGCGACTCGAGCCGATTGACGAACGGCGTGTCAGACGCTTCCCGGATGCTCTGGATGCGAGCGTTCGCCCTCATGCTAACGCCGCCGGACGTGCCGGCAGATTCGACGACGAGCTCGTACGCCTTTGAGACATCGTTGAGGATCTCGGGGCGCGCAGTGGTGGAGGTGTTCCATCGCGACGCGAGCATGTAGAGAAGCCGCGAGCCGCCGATCGAGTTGGCCTCCATGCGCGGGCTCTTCATCGAGATGTTGTCGAACCACCCGTCGCCGGTCTGTTCTTTGAGGTCGTCGTGCGGTTTGAGCTGTCGGAAGGTCTTGTCGGGGTCCGCGTCCATCCAGATGATGTTGAAGCCGTAGTTTGGGAGGCGGCTTGGGAAGCTCCCCCAGGTCGCGCCGAGGACCATGTTGTCGTTGAGCAGGAAACTGCTATTCCACGATACGCCGAAGCCGACTCCCTTCCTTTCCGCGAACGCAGGGAGGTTGAATCCGTCGATGCGCGGGTCGAGGTCGAAGCGCATTTCCGGCACGGCGCCGAGGTTAAGGCCGAAAAGGTTGAGTGAGACGTGGCTAGCAATGCCGTACCTGCCCGGGTAGATGCGGACCGTGCGGGTCTTGATCTCGTAGTTCGGCTTGTTCTTTCGCGAGAGGGTGGCGCGCGCTCTTTGCAAGGTCCAGACGTCGGGCGTGATGTCGAGCGTCTCTGCCCTGATCCTCATGTTGCCGGCCTGGACGTAGACGTTCTCGGCGTGGCCGGTCTTCTTCCCCCAGTCGAACTCGAGGGTGTCGGTCTTGAGGAGCGCCTCGGGATCCCTGAGCTCCACGCCCCCGCTGGCGACGCCCCTCATGTTCTTGTGGTCGATGACCATCTTTTGGCCCGAGACCACGGTCAGGTCGTACTTAGCCGTTACGAAGCCCGAGAACGTGAACACGCCGGTCTCGGCGTCCCACTCGCTGACGTCGAACTCGATGACGATCCCCTCGAAGACTTGCCTCTGCCTTTGAACCTGCTGTACTAGGGCAGGCGGCACGGGCGGCAGGTCCGGGGGGAGGAAGAACAGCATGAGGGGAGCCTGTTGATTCTACCGACGAATGGCGAAACGCTCCAGTCCAAGAACTTCTTGCAGTCCTAGGCACGTCGTGATACAATAGAGGCTCGGTGGACATGACGAATCTTGAGGCGGTCATTCAATCTCGAAGCGAACTGGCTCTCGAGGAGCTCCAGTGGGTGCAGCGTTGCCGCCAAGGCGACGAGTCGGCCATGGGGGCCATCATCTCGAAGCACCGAACACGGCTCGTGCGCGTGGCCGCGAACGTGCTTCGTGACT
The DNA here is from genome assembly GCA_025451715.1 of Fimbriimonadaceae bacterium. Classification (GTDB taxonomy): domain Bacteria; phylum Armatimonadota; class Fimbriimonadia; order Fimbriimonadales; family Fimbriimonadaceae; genus JADFMN01. The sequence goes on from JANWJY010000166.1 coordinate 12,723, forward strand.
CCAACGAGGCCGAAGACGTGGCTCAAGAGGCGTTCCTGAAAGCGTTTCGAGAGATCCACAAGCTCCGCGACGACAACGCCTTCTCCGGCTACATCTACAAGATTTGCGTGCGGTTGTGCATGGACAGACTTCGCTCCAGGAAGGATGAGGCCATGGTGGTGGACAAGCCCGAGCCGAGCCGCGGCCTCCAGATCGAGACGAAGGTCGTAATCGAGGACCTGCTCAGCGAACTGACACCGGAGCTCAGGCTGACATTGGTGCTCCGCGAGATGGAGCAGTTGAGCTACGAAGAGGTCGCCGACATGATGCGCGTTCCGGTCGGCACTGTACGCTCGCGACTCCATACAGCTCGCGAAAGATTTAGGAACCTTTGGATCGCAGCGACAGGGGAAGCATAGACAGTGTTCAGCAAGTGCTCGCGTTACCGCAGGAACAAGCTGCTGTGCGAAGACGGAGTGGCGTCTGCGCGGCAACAAGCGTTCGTCTCCCGACATGAGTCGGCCTGTCCAAAGTGCGTGGACGAACACGCGTTGACCTTGTCGGCTCTGAGTGCGCTTCGTTCGGCGGTGATCGAGCCGCAACCAGACCCAAGTTTCGAGTCCCGGTTCATCCGTCGTTGGCGAGTCGAGCGGCGCATGCGTGCAGTGTCCTACTGGATGCCTGCAGTCGCCGGTGCGATCGTCGCTAGCGTCGCACTCCTGGCAGTCCTTCAGATTCTGTTCACTGCCCCGGCCCGCAATGATGCTGACATGAGGAACCGTGAGGCGTTGCGGGGCCCAGCGATTCCCAACTACGGGGAAGCCAGCAACTTCGAAACCAATCGATGAGTGCGACTGTCCGCGCGTTCTACGGAGCGCTCGTCGGCGCACTGATCGTCCTCCTCGTCCACCCGTATTCACGCCCCTACCTACTGCAAGGCGCCTGGTCTCTCGGGGATTCGAAGTTCATTCGCAAGACCTCGATGCTCTCTGAGAACATCGACACGCTGCCCCAGCCTAGTTCGCTTGAGGAGGCGGGACTCTGGGTCGTTACGGCTTGCCAGCGCGAGATGACGTCTCGGAGCCTGAGCAAAGACGAGGCGTTGCTCGTGATCGAGGTCGTACAGGCGACCGCAGAAGCTGACCCCGACAACGCGTTCTGGAGGCAGGCAGAGGCGGTGTTCCAGAATGAGCTGGGAAACGAGGATGCCGCCATCGAGGCTTGGGAAACAGCGTCGGTAGCCAGTCGTTGGAACGACTACCAGAACCTGCGGCTAAACCACGTGCTGGACGGACTGGCGGGCGAATCCGGAAGAAACCTCGGATGGCACTATGCGTTCGTAGACAGCAGAAAGACCGCAGTCGCGGCGCAATCGATCCTCTCTTTTGCGCGCCATGTGTTGCGGGGAGAGCGCGTCACGGACTTTGAACTTCGGCTCGCGACTCTGAGGAATGGGCGGTTGCTTCGCGATGGAAGTCGAACAGTGGAAGGAGCTGAAATGGGCGTCGAACTGATCGAACTAGCCGCATATTGCACGCTGAAGGAACGCAGGGGCTTTGTCGGTAGCGGTGGACCCTTGACACCGCGGCTGCTAGCGACCGCTCGTGACGACCTGATCTCCGTCGTGCGAACCAAGCAGCCGGGCGTAGAGGTCGAGGTCAGGGACGCGTTTTTGGAGAACGACGCCAGGGAGGCTTTGATCAATCCGGCCGATGCCGAATCGCAACGGGGCAGGCTCGTATTATTGGCCGTACTGCTATCTGCGCTGCCGGGCGCGCTCGTGACAATCGGCGTTATCGGTGCCTTCACGTTCCTGATTGGTTGGGCTGTAGGACGCAGTAAGGTCCTCCAACGGGGGCTCACCCCGCCCTGGACACTGATCCTGGGCTTCGCCTCGGGAATCGTCGAGTTCATTTCGAGCGGACTGATCTTCCCAGCGCTCTGGGCGGCCGTGTCACTGGGCTCTTTTGGAATCAGGCGCACCGACGAAAGGCAGGCCGCACCCGGCGGGCTCGGTACGCCGTATTGGTTGACGATTTCGATTCTCGCCGTCGGCTTTTCCCTCGTTCTAGCTGTACTTTTCGTGTCGTTGTCGGCACCCGGAGGATATTTGATGGAGGACGCCGAGCTGTTGGCCGCCCCTCTGCTGAACGAGAGCGCGCTGGCCAGCCTGGCGACTGTCATCGCGAGCCTCGCGCTAGTCACGGCTTCGGTTTGGGGGTTCCTCGCCAGGATCCCACCAGAGCGTCTTGCCGGCCTTTCATTGGCGAAATTCGGGTCGGCGGTGTGCCTAGGCTGCTTCGCATTCGGGGTAGCGCTGACGCCGATTGCAATAGGAGTCGACAGGTCGGTCGGTGACGCCCTTTTGAAAATATTCCAGAATGAGCCGACGTTCCATTTGACCCAATGAGCGCGGCACCAGGACTCCGTACAAAAGAGCTTGCAGATCGCAGACGGTCGCTGATGGCCGGACTGCGTTCTCAGCCTTCCGGTCTGGAATGGTGCGCGCTCCACACTGACGTCGTCGACGAACTGGTTCGGTCAGTGTACGCAGGGATGCTCTTGCAGTTGGACCAGATGCCACCGTTCGCCGTGGTTGCAACTGGAGGCTACGGACGGTGCGAGCTCGCTCCATGGAGCGACGTCGATCTGACCGTGGTTCCGCACGAGGAGTCCCATCCGTCGCTGGAGAAAGCGATCAAGTTGTTCTTCCGTGAGTTGCACGATGCCGTTGCCGGAGGATTCGGAATGCGGCTCGGGTACGCCCTGCGCTACATCTCTGATTGCCCGAGCCTCGACCCCAAGACACGAAGCGGACTGATCGATGCACGGTTCGTCGTCGGCTCAATCGAAGCGCACGAATCTCTGACCCGAGCGTTCTGGTCTACTTTTCCGGCCGCAGAGTTCGTCATCGACAAGATCGAGGAACAGCGCGCGATGGAGACGCGCAGTAACGACACGCCCTACTCGACACAGCCCGACCTGAAGCACGGTGCAGGAGGACTCAGGAGCTTTCAGGCGGCGAACTGGATCGGAGCTGCGATCGGCGAGCGGATGTCGCCGCCAGGACGCGACTACGACGAGGTTGTGATGTACAGGAACCTGCTGCATCTGATCGCAGAACGGCCATTCGAGACAATGACCCACGCTAAGCGGCAGGAAGTAGCGGACTTGGTCGGAGGCGACCCTTTTGTGATCGGTTCTTCCCTCGCTACAAGCCTCGCTTCACTGCAATCGCAGTATGCGAAGTGCCTCGAGCGATTGTTCGATGCCCGGTTCACGCTGGCAAAGAACGTCGAGTCAATCAGGGGCGAGGCACGCATTGCTTCGAACGCGAATGTCGGGCAGGCTGCGATCGGAATAGCAAACGCGACGAGGCTCGGGCTGCGCGTTCCAGACACAAGATCGCAACCAACTAACGTGACGAGCGCGAGTGAGGCGTTGTCGGCCGTCTCTGCCGGCGAAACGACGCTGCGACACCTCGACCGGTCAGGCGTGCTTGACGTCTTGCTACCCGAGCTAACAGCCTGCCGCACTGTGATCCCCCAGGACAGCTCGCACGACTTCACGGTGTTCGAGCACACATTACGCGTCATTCGAAACCTGGACTCGCTCGCGCCTGACACGTTCTTGGGATCGGTTGCCGCCGACCTTCGCGACCGAGCCCCGATCTATCTCGCCGCGCTCTTGCACGACGTAGGGCGCGCAGAGAAGGAAGACGGCCACGACGAGCGCGGCGCAAAGATCGCTCAGAGCGTCTGTGAACGGTGGGGGATGTACGAGACCACAAAGGACACCGTCTGCTGGCTCGTGCGCGAGCACCTATCGCTTGATCGGACGCTTCGGATGCGCGACGTCATGAACCCGGACACCGCAATCGAGTTCGCAGAGCTCGTCGGGACTCCAGAGCGGCTCGCCATGCTGTCGCTGCTGACGTGGGCTGACATCAACGCAGTCAACCCGCACGCATGGACACTCGCTCAGGAGACGTTCTTAAAGGAGCTTTACCAGCGCACGCTCGCGGTTCTGAGCGCGGAGGACGCGCCTTCGACCGACACCGCGATCTACCGCCGACGTTTGCTGGAACAATCGAGGTCGCACGACGTGGCACATGAAGAGTACGAAGCCTTTCTCGACTCGATGCCAGCTCACTACTTGATCAGCACCGATAGTACGCTCGCTCACGCTCACTTTGGACTCGTCCGCACGGCGAAGCAAGGCGAATCGAGCGTCGTGCTGTATGACTCGCCCGAAATGGGATGCACCGATGTCACCGTGTGCTGTCTCGACGCCCCGGGTCTGCTAAGCCGCATTCTCGGCGTGCTCTATTCTCTCGAGTTGAGCATCGTTGCAATCAGGGCGTCAACGACGGACGACGAACGACCCGTCGCACTGGACACGATAACAGTTTCGTTCGGCGGAAGGCCTGTTCCAGCCTCTACGGCTGCGAGACTCGTACGCACATTGACGGGAGTGCTCGCGGGGGTGCAAAGCGTCGAGGAAGTGATGCGCACGGCGAAGAAAGATCCCGACCTTCCGCAGAATGTGCTGACAGCCAACTACATTCCGGGCAATCCTGGGATCATCGAAATCCAGGCTCCTCGTGGACGCGGGATGGCTTACCGCCTCGCGCGGCAGCTCTCGTCCCACGGGATCAACATTCTCAGCGCTCGGGTCGGACAGTGGGCGGGGACTGGAACGGCGGCGTTCTATGTTTCTGGCAAAGACGGCGCACCACTAGACCCGGCATTGGTCGCACGCGCGCTCGATGGCCAAAAGGTATAGTGAGCATCCCGTCCATGAACGTCGTCATACTCGGATGCGGCCGGACAGGCGCAACCCTTGCGCTAGAGCTGTCTGCGCGCAGCCACAAGGTCACCATCATCGAAAGAAACCCAGAGGCGCTTCGCCGCTTGGGCAAGCAGTACCCGTGTCGGATCGTACTTGGCAACGGCCTCGACGAGGATGTGATCTCGAAGGCAGGCATGGACTCAGCAGACGCGTTCTTCGCGGTGACGAGAGGCGACAACACGAACTTGATGGCTGCGCACATCGTGCGGAGCAAGTTTCCAAACGCTAAGATCTGCGTCAAGGTCGCCGACCCGCATCGCGCAGAGGCGTATCGGAAGATGGGGCTCTTCTGCATCAATCCGAGCGGGCTTTTGGCCGGGATGTGCCGAGACTGGCTCACTGGAGAGGATTACAAAGGCATCGACAGCTACAACGTGCTGCCCAAGGAACTGGAGATCTAGCCGATGTACATGATCCTCATTGGCGGCGGTAACGTCGGTATTCAGCTCGCGAAGCGACTGAAAGCGCTCGGTGAAGAAGTGCTCATCATCGAGAAGGATGCCGCGACTGCTGGCAAACTAGCGAACCTCCTCGGCGAAGAGTTCGTGATGCACGGCGACGGGTGTGAAGTCTATACGCAGCGCGACGCGGGCTTCAACCGCGCCGACGTGATCGTCGCAGTAACAGGCGAGGACGAGGACAACTTCGTCGTGTGCCAGCTCGCGAAAGAAGTGTGGAAGACTGACCGCATCATCGCGCGCGTGAACGACCCTTCGCACGAGGAGACTTTCAGACAGATCGGCATCGAAGAGACGGTGAGCGCGACAGGGATCATCTACAACCTGATCGTGCAACAGATCTCAAGCGACGCGCTCGTTCCGTTAGCAGCCCTGCACCGTGGCAACATCGAGATAGTCGAGAGCGTGCTGTCTTCTCGGTCTTCGCTTGTCGGAAGGCGCGTCGGAGATGTCAAGCTTCCGGAAGGGAGCCTGATCGCTTACGTTGTCCGCGACGGTCAGGGTATCCAGGTGAGCAGCGACACCGTATTGCAGGACGACGACATGCTTGTCGCAATTGTTCGAGTGAACGATGCAGAAGCGCTTCGTCAAGCGATCTGTGGAAAGGCATAGGCACTGGGGACTGTTTGGGCACACTAGAACCCGGGGCCCGCACTCAGTACAAAGCGATCTGCACACTTCGCTTCACAAAGGGACATACTCTGTCTCGATGGCAGATCTGAACCGTTGTTGGCTCGGGTACCCACTTCCCCTCGCACTCTTGGCGAAGCTCAAGGAGGCGCAGATGCAGATCAGGAAGCGGGCCGGGAGCGACGCGATACGGTGGCACCCGCCGGGTGAACTGGCGCTCCACCTTGTCAGCCTCGGTGAAATCGCGAACACGTCGATCCTACGTATCCAAGGGATTGTCGAGCAGGTCGTCACGCGCCACGGAAAGCTCGCACTAACCCTTGAAGGCGCCGGAGGGTCTCCCAATCTCATCATGCCCAAGACGGCGTGGATCGGTGTCGGCGGCGAGACAGAGAGGCTGAAGGCATTGCGGCAAGACTTGGCCATTTGCGTACAACAGTTCGTGACTGCAATCGACGAGAAAGAATTCGAACCGGCGATCGAGGTCGGGATCCTGCGGAAGTTCGACGATCGAGCCCGGGCCGATATGGGCCGTTCGATCAAGGTGGCGAACATCGGCGCCCTTGGAGAGTTTACGATGGACTCGGTGCACGTGCTCGCGTCCCGCGCAACGAGCGCTGGCCCGTCGCTGCACTCGGTCGCGAGCCTGCCGCTAGTTCAGTAGCCGCGTCGGGTTCTCGAGGAAGTCGCGCACGATATTCATGAATCGTGCGCCCATCGCCCCGTCGACGACGCGGTGGTCAAACGAGCCTGTCACGTTCATCATCATTCTGATCTCGACCTCTTCGTCGTTGACGGGAACAACTCGTCTCTTTGCGGTAGCGATCGCAACTATTGCGGCGTTGGGCTGGTTGATGATCGCCGAGAAGGTGTCGACCTCGAGCATCCCCATGTTGCTGATGCTAAACGTGCTGCCGCTCATTTCGTCCGGATGCAGCTTCCCTGCGCGCGCCTTCTCGACGAGCGTTCGTGCTGCGTCGCCGATCTGGCGCAGCGTCATCGCGTGCGCGTTCTTGATCACCGGCATCAACAGGCCGTCATCTACTGCGACGGCGACGCCAACGTGGACCGCACCGTACTGCAGGACGTGGTCGCCCTGAAAGCTTGAATTGACTTCTGGCATTTGGACGAGCGCCATCGCGCACGCCTTCACCACAAAGTCGTTGAGACTGACCTTGCCGCTCTCCTCTTCCTTGAAGAACTCGCGAAGCGCCTCGATCTTCTCGACGTCGACCTCAAGGGTGACGTAATAGTGCGGGGCGGTCTGTTTGCTCTCTTGTGTGCGCTGGGCGATTATCCGTCGCAGGTTGTTGAGAGGGATCTTTTTGTCTTCGCCGGTTGCCGCGAGAGGTTGGAACGTTGGAGCTTTGGGGGCGGTCGTTGCCGCTCCTCGCACATCTTCTGCGACGACGCGGCCTCCAGGGCCGCTGCCGTTGAGCGCCTCGATCTCGACTCCCTGCTCCTTCGCGAGCCTCTTAGCGAGCGGGCTTGCCTTGACCCGACCAGTCGATGGGGTAGCTGGAGCGGACACGGCAGCCTCCACCTTTGGAGCCTCGACTGTTGCGGCGGCGGCTTTAGGAGCCTCTTCCTTCTTGGCCGGCTTGCCGTTTCCTGTTCCCCACCCCTCTGGGAGTTTCTCGCCAGTCTTGAGGATGGCGGCGATCGGGACCCCGACGGGAACCGTCTGTCCGGCCTGGATCAAGAGCCCGGTCAGTTTTCCTGACCCGGGCGATTCAAGCTCGAGTGTGGCCTTGTCGGTCTGGATGTTGCCGATGACTTCGCCGGACTTGACTTCGTCGCCGTCCTTCTTTAGCCACTCGACGAGGGTGCCCTCCTCCATCCCGTCTCCCATCTTGGGCATGATCACTTCGGTCATCTGTTGCCTTGGCCTCGGGTTTTAGGATACCTTCGGCGCTTCCTCGTCCCCGGCCCCTTGACCGAGTTCGCCGAAGGTGTAGATGTACAGCTTGCGACCGTCGGAAATCTCGACGGTCTCGACCACGAATGTCACTTCGCCCCCAGGGCGACAGCGGCGGCACCAAGCACTCCTGCGTCTGCGATCTTCTCGGCGACGGTGATGTGGCAGTCCTTGAACAACGATGGAATGGCGACGCTGCGCGCTTCTTCGACCGTCGGCGCCATGAGCCATTCGCCAGCGAGCGCAACCTGACCGCCGACCGCGAACACGTCTGGGGCGAAGACGTTGATCAGACTGCCGACTGCCGTGCCGAGGTATCCGCCGACCTCGCGCCATACGTCCCTCGCGACCTCGTCGCCTTGTCCGGCGGCCTTCGTGACGGTCTCCGGCGTGATCGCGCCGATATCGCCCTTGGCGATGTCGAGCATTGCCGATTGGCGGCCGCGTACGAGCTTGTGCTGCGCGCGCCTGATGATCGAGTCGCGCTGGCAGTACGCCTCGACCGTGCCGTATGCGCCCGAGCTACTGTCAAGCCCGCCACGCGCGATCACCGTGTGACCGAGTTCTGCTCCGCCGAGGTTTCCTCCGAGAAGGACCAATGGGCCTGTCGCATTCCCGCCCACGCTCTCGGCGCCGAGCACGACTCCGCCGCCGATACCTGTGCCGAGCGTCAGCATCACGAGGCACCGCGCGTCGTTGCGGCCGCTGCCGAACCGATACTCGCCGACCGCAGCGGCGTTTGCGTCGTTTGCCATCGAGACCTTGATTCCGAGCTCACTCTCTAGCGGTCCGCGCACGTCGACGTCCTTCCAATAGTGCAAGACGCCGTCCATGCGGACGCCGAAGTTAGGCGACCAGTGCACGATGCCGTCGCGGTCGTTCGTGTGGCCGGGGATTGCGAGTCCTATGCGATCGGCGTCCCTCCCAAATCCAGCGAGGCACTCTTTGACAGCGCTCGCGACCGCGCTCAAGGTCCGCTCCGCGCCCTCTTCTGCGCGCGAGTTTGCGCAGGCCATCTCGGTCAGGTACGAACCGTCGGCGGCGACGACTGCTGCCCGGATGTTGGTCCCTCCAAGATCGACCCCGACGACTTGCACGGGCAGATTATGCCACCGCTGGTAATCTGGGCTACCGCCCGATGCCCGACCTGCCCAAGCCCAAGATCGTCCCACCGCTCGATCCTGACTTCCGGCCCGCGGCTCTCGCACACCCGGTCGAGGGAGAGCGGTGCGTGATCGGGCTCCACCGGGCCGACGGCACCGGCACGCGGCACGAGCTGCGGCTCGGTCTAGACGAGGCGTTGAACGAACTCTGCGTCGAACGCGCGGTTAAGTTCCTGTTGTGGCAGCGCGGAGGACACCTGGTCTCCGTAGGCGGGGCAGCCTCCCTGTTCGAATACGTGCGATCACGATACTGCAAGACTGGCGTACGAGCCTTTGATTGCGACCTGGTTGGTCGCACTGTCTTCGAGCATGACGTCGAAGTGTCACACTGCGCTCCAGACAAGGTACCGGAGAGCAGGACAGCGCCGAAGAGCGTCGGACGCCACTTGGAAGGCTGCCGCATCGGCTTCGACCTCGGGGCGAGCGATCGCAAGGTCGCAGCGGTCATCGAAGGTGAGACCGTCTTCAGCGAGGAGGTCGTGTGGGATCCGCGCGGCAACAGCGACCCAGAGTACCACTACCTTGAGATAAAGGCAGGGATCGAGGGCGCGCGCACCCACTTGCCGAGGCTCGATGCGATCGGAGGAAGCAGCGCGGGAGTCATCGTCGAGAACCGCGTGATGGTCGCGTCGATCTTTCGCGGAGTTCCGGAACGCGACTACCCAAAGGCGCGCGATGTGTTCCTGCGGTTGCGAGACGAGTACGGCGTGCCATTCGAGGTCGCCAACGACGGCGACGTCACCGCCCTTGCAGGAGCAATGTCTCTCGACGAGGGACGGGTTCTCGGGATTGCGATGGGAAGCAGCGAAGCGGCCGGCTATGTGGACGCGGGCGGAAACATCACGGGTTGGCTCAACGAGCTGGCGTTTGCACCTATCGACTACTCTCCGACGGCACCCGAGGATGAGTGGTCGAAGGACATCGGTTGCGGGGTTCAGTACTTGACTCAGCAGGCCGTTTTCCGCCTGGCCGCGAAAGTCGGGATCGACCTTAGCGAGTCAGAGGTCCTTGCCGACAAGCTCGAGATCGCCCAAGAGGCCCTTGATCAAGGTCATAGTGGTGCCAGACAAGTGTGGGAGACTATCGGCGTGTACTTCGGGTACGCGATCGCGCACTACGCGAGCTTTTACGACATCGGCCATGTGTTGGTGCTCGGCCGCGTCACGAGCGCAGACGGCGGCCCAATCATAGTCGAGAACGCGGTTCGCGTCTTGAACACCGAGTTTCCAGAGCTAGCCGGCCGGATTAATGTCAGCCTGCCTGACGAGAAGTCCCGAAGGGTGGGTCAGGCCGTCGCGGCGGCTTCGCTTCCCGCGCGATCGGGGGGCAAGACGTCTTAAATCGGTTCGAGCCCGGAACCCCCGGCAATTCGCCGCCATTAAGGTGGTTTGTTCCGTAATAATCAAGAGGTACGGAATTGTGAGGAGTCCCTATTGTCTTTGAACCCATCTGACATCAGCAAGCTCTCGCGCGCCATTGCCCAGGAAGTGTCGCGCGCTATCGAAGGAAAGGAGGAGACGATCAACGACTCGATCCTCGTGCTCCTCTGTGAAGGACACCTGCTCATCGAGGACGTTCCGGGCGTCGGCAAGACGACGCTCGCTAAAGCGATCGCGCGTACGATGGCCGGCGAGTTCCGGCGCATCCAGTTCACACCCGACCTCCTCCCTAGCGACATCACGGGCTCATCGATATACAACCAGAAGGAAGGGACGTTCGAGTTTCGCGAGGGCCCCCTGTTCGCAAACGTCGTGCTCGTCGACGAGGTCAATCGCGCCACGCCAAAGACTCAGTCCGCGCTGCTCGAAGCCATGGAGGAGCGGCAAGTGACCAGCGACGGTGTGACGAGGAAGCTCCCGGAGCCGTTCTTTGTGTTTGCGACGCAGAACAACATCGAAATGACGGGAACGTACCCCCTGCCTGAAGCACAGCTCGACCGGTTCTTTGCACGGGTTCGACTCGGCTACCCGTCGAGAAAGGCCGAATCGGACATCTTAGACCACCAGCGTGTCGAGAACCCGATTGACCACGTGCAGCAGGTCGCTCGCGTCGACGAGATCATCGCAGCCCAGAAAGGCGTGCGCCAGATCTTTGTTCACGAGTCTGTACGCGAGTACTGCGTCGACATCGTCCGTGCCACGCGCGAGAACAGCCAACTCAACCTTGGCGCCTCGCCGCGCGGCTCGCTTTATGTTATGCATGCGGCTCAGGCCCGCGCTGCAGTCGAAGGAAGCGACTTCGTGCGGCCCGACGACGTGAAGTACGTCGCGCCGATGGTGCTTGGCCACCGCATGATGCTACGCGGAGAAGTCCGTGCACGAGGAACGTCAGGCGAAGAAATCGTGAGGCAGATTCTCGAGACGGTCCCCACCCCAGTCCCAACGGCATAGCATGAACCGTTACGCGTCGCTCGCCTTGTCCGTCGCCTCCATGTTCTTCATGGTGATGGCGATCTTGGTGAACTCGCCACCGCTGTTCTACATGGTGACGGCGGTCCTTGCGACGCTCGGTGCATCGACGCTGCAGGCGTGGCTCTCGGTTCGTGCTCTGCGATTTGAGAGGTACGCGCCCCCGGCGGTGCAGGTCGGAGAACCAGTCACGGTCGAGATCACGGTCTGGAGCGAGCGCCGAATTATGCGACCCCTCGTTACGATCATCGACAACCTGCCGCGATCGCTCGTCGCACAGGGTATCCGGCCGAGCCTTCCCGTTGCGCCGAGCTTCGACCAGCCGATCCAGACCCGGTTCACGTTCCGACCCATGCGGCGAGGACGGTACAAGTGGTCCGGTCTGCGGGTGCGGGGGACCGACGCACTGGGCTTGGTCAATCGGGAGCGCGCGTACAAGACTGACCCGATCGAGCTGACTGTCTACCCTGCTCCGATTCAAGTGTCCGTCGAAATCAACCCGATCGCTGGATGGGGGACTACCGACCTCGACAGTGGCCGAGCCCGCGGCGCGGGCCTCGAGATGCGAAGCATCCGGGAGTACAACCCAGGCGACCCGCTTCGTTACGTGCATTGGCCGACAAGCGCGCGGAGCAACAAGCTGATGGTCAAGGAGTTTGAGACCGGTTCCGGCGTATTCCTGAACTTCCTGATCCAGC
>JANWJY010000167.1 GCA_025451715.1 Fimbriimonadaceae bacterium
CAGTCGGCCCGCTGCCATAGAACACCAGGGCCGCTGAAAGATCGGATCGCTTGGTCGCAAACCGGAAGGTCTGCGCCCCACCCCAGCAGAAACCCCCGACCACAATTTTCCCGTTTCCGGAAGGGATCTTCTTCGCGTAGTCACACGCGGCCATCAGGTCCGTGTCGACGCCGTCGGGAGTCAGCGCAGACATAGCAGTTCGGATCGCGCCGGCCTCAAGGCTCGAAGTCCCACCACCATTGGCGCCCAGTCCGCTCAAAAAGTCAGGGGCGACCACGATGTAGCCCGCCGCTGCGAGCTGGTCGGCCATCAGCATCGCCCAGTCGCTGAGTCCGAAGATCTCGTGGATCAGTACCACCACGGGAGCTTTCTCCTTGACTTCGGGATAGGCGACAAAGGCTTTGAGCGTACGCCCGCCGCTCTTGAGGTCGACCCACTCGAGGTGCCTCGGCGAGGCGTCAACCTGTTTTTTGGCCCAGTCTTGGGCGAACGTAGGAGCCGCCATCGAAGCGGCCACGACGAGAAGTCCAATGCGAAGAACGGGTGTCATGCACCCATTCTACGCAGATTCTAGTGCGGCTTGCGCCGCATAAACATGCGGGCCAAGGAACTCTCGACCTTGCGAGACCACTTGAAGAACGCAGACCCCAGCTTGTCGAGCTGCGCGATCGGGAAGCGTGGACGCTTGAGTTCTGCGTCCTTGAACGTCACCTCGCCGCCTTGGATCGGCATATTGTCGGGCCTTCGATGCGTGCCGAACACGTGGTCCCACACGGCCCAGCCCCAGAACCCGACGACCGCGAGGTTGCTCACCGGACGCCAGTGGTGCATCAGGTGGAAGCCGTAGGCGTGCCTTGTCATCTTTCCGAGGTACTTGCTCTCCATCGCTGGCTTCCAGTACTTGTCGAACGGCAGGTGCGTGATCGCATGCCAGATTTCATAGGCACTGTAGCAGAGCGTCGCGGTGAAGATCACCGACGAGAACACAGGGGCGCCGCTGAAGATCAACGCGGCAGGGATGGCGAGCAGGATGATGAACACGCCATAAAAGATCGTCAGCGCGTAGTACGGGAACATCATGGACTCTTCTTGATGCTCGTGGTCGATCGGGTAGTAGCTCTCGACCGGCACCATCTTGGCCGGCTCGTTCGGCGTGATCGGCGCCTTGACATTGGTCAGGCCGTGGTGGTGGCTGTGCGCCTTGTGCATGGAGCCCAAGAACGGCAGCACTGAACTGTGGAGCAAGTATCGGTGGTAGAGGTACTCGAACAGGCTCAGCGGGATCCCGAAGAGGAACGTGCAAAGCACGATCATCCATGGCTGCTGGAACTCTGCAATGAAGGCACTGGGGCTGATTACATAGAACACACCGAGAGCGAGCGCCAATTGGCCGAGGGTCGAAAGTGTAAACCAGCCGTACGGGAGTCCGTTCGCAGGTGCGTGTTCGTGGTCGTGTTCGTGAATGTGGCTCAAAAGATGGTGTCCTGAACGTCGTCTACTTGGGCTTGAACAGCCCTTGGCGACACCGTTGTTGCCTAATCCATTATGACGAAGGAAACCGCCCAGGTGTAGCTTGGGCCCATCGGCTACTTCGAGCCACGAATGTGTTCAGGCCTTCTTTCGCCTGACGACGGCCGCTCTTGCCGTCTGCATGAGCGCGGCGGCAGTCTGAGGATCAACTCTACGCGGAGCGTGTTTCAGGCTCGAATCGGGCCCGGCTATCCAGTAAGCGATCGTGCACGCCGCGAGGTATGCGCCGGTCATGTTCGCGTGGTTCCCGTCAGTTGACCAAAGCTCGAGCTTCGGCTGGGTCTTTAGCACTTCGTCCCACGCGTAGCAGATCGGCAAGACGTCCCCACCTGCTGCCTTCCGGATGATCTCGTAGTGCTGAAAGATGTAGTCGCTCTCCGCCCAGCCCTTTCGCGGCCACTCGGCGAACAGCAGCGCCTTCGCCCCGGCCCGCTTCGCCCGTGCAGCTAAGGCGATTCCCGCGGCTTGCGAATACTCGTACTTGTGGCTGCTGCTGATCATCGCGCCCTGCAGCACGACGTGAGTCCACTTTCCACCATCGATCGCCGTGCGTACCTTTGGTTGCTTTTCAATGTCGTCGAGGTGCGCGCCCGTCATCATCGAGAACTCGACCTTGCTGCCGTTTGACCGCAAGAGCGAGGCGACCTGGCCAGTCAGGTCGTTGGACGCCGTGTGGCTGTTGCCCAAGAACAGGATCTTGTATGTGGCAGGAAGCGGTTTCTGCTGGCCGATCAACAAGTGCGAAACGAGTGCAAGGAGCATCGCCACCCGTAATGTATCGCAATCGACGGGGAAACGTCACCGCCGTTTCAGCGTTAGACGAGAGAAAGCTGTCCCTGTTCGAGGTCGAGCAACCGCCGCTTCCGCCAAAGCCCGCCGCCATAGCCGCAAAGTGTGCCGTCTGCCTTGACGACGCGGTGGCAGGGAACGATGATCGCAATCCGATTGTCGCCGTTCGCCTTTCCGACCGCGCGTTGCGCGTCCTTGCGTCCAAGATCCTCCGCCATCTGCGAATAGGAGAGCGTCTCGCCATACGGAATCCGAACCAGCCGGTCCCACACCTCGACCTGGAAATCTGTCCCGCGGTAGTCGAGGGGTAGGTCGAACGATTTCAGAGCCCCTTCAAAGTATGCGTCTAACTGCACGGCCAACTCTCGCAGCACACTGGTCTCTCCGGGCACGAATGAACACCCGTACCGCGCCTGAAGCGTCTTCATCTGGGTCGCCATCATCCGCCTGTCTACAAACTCCAACAAATAGAGCTTCGAATCGTCCGCAACGGCCACCATCGCCCCGAGCGGCGTCTCCATACGCTTGATCGCGAACACAGGCCCGTCGGCTTGACTCGGTGAAACGCCAAACGCCTTGTGGAACGCCTCGCGGAACCCGCTCGTCGAGTCCCAGCCGGAGAACGTCGCCGCCTCGATCACGCTCGTGCCGCCCTTGATCTGTTGAAAGGCTCTTCCGAGTCGTAGCCCGCGCTGATAGGTCTGGAACGTCATCCCGTGGTTCTGCAAGAACCATCGCCGCAACCGCTCGGGAGAAAGCCCGTTTTCGCGCAATGTCTGCTCGGTGACGCGCTCTTCGGGTAACACCTCCACGAGCGCCTTCGCCTTTGCGACCCAATCCGGTGTCCCTTGTATGCGCTCGAGCGGCTTGCAGCGAAGACAGGGCCGGTATCCGGCGAACAGAGCCTCCTTCGGGTCGGCAAAGAACTCGACGTTCTCGCGCTTGGGGCAGCGAGCGGGGCAGCCAGGGCGGCAGAAGATTCCGGTCGTCTTGACCGCGACGAAGAACACGCCGACGAAGCTGGTGTCCTTCTCGGTCATAGCCCGGTACATCCTGTCTGGGTGGGGGAGCGTCGTCACAAGAGCTTTCTACCGCCCATTCTCCCCTGTGTGCCGCCGAAAAAACCGCACCAATGTCATCTCGGGGCGCAAGGCTCGGGACTCGGGACTTCGTGCTAGGTACCCTCGGACCTTCGATGGCGGGCGAAGGCACAAAGAAGGAAAAGAAGCAGCTCGACCGAGCCATGGTCAGGCGCATCCTTGGCTTGTTCAAACCGCACAAGCGCATGGTCTGGCTGACCTTAGGGGCCGTCGTCGTCGGAGTCCTCCTCGGACTGCTTCCTCCGTTCTTCCTCCAGCACATTATTGACGTCGGTCTTCAGCAAAAGCGCCTCGACGTGATCGCCGAGTTTTCGCTCCTCACCGTCCTTGCTGTGATTGCGGGCGCGGCGTTCACGCTGCTCTACGGCTACTGGAGCTGCGTGGTCGGCCAGAAGATCATGTGCGACCTGCGGCGCACGCTCTTCACCCACTTGCAGAGCATGTCGCTGCGGTTCTTCACCTCGACGCGCACGGGCGAGATCCAGACGCGCCTCATCAACGACGTGCAGGGCGTGCAGACGGTCGTCAGCAACACGATCACGGACCAGCTCAGCAACCTCGGCATCGCTGTCTCGACGCTCGCCGCCATGATCATCCTGGACTGGCGACTGACGATCCTCAGCGTAGGCATGATCCCGCTCTTCGCCCTCTTCGGGAACTGGTTCGGCGAGTTCGCCCGCAAAGTCAGGCAAGGGACCCAAGAACAGACCGGCGAGCTTAACTCGATGATGCAGGAGACCCTCAGCGTCAGTGGGATCCTGCTCACCAAGACCACGGGACGCCTTGACGTGCTTACGTCCAAGTTCGACGTCGAAAACCAAAAGCTCGCAGGCTGGCAGATCAAGTCCACCGTCGTGCAGTACATGTTCTTCGGCCTCATCCGGCTGATCACGCAGCTCGCGCCGGCACTCGTTTACTGGCTCGCCGGATGGCTGATGATCTCGCAGGGCGACGCTTCGCTCACGATCGGCAAACTCATCGCGTTCACTTATCTCCAGACGCGCATGTTCTTCCCGATGACCGGCCTGCTCAATGCACAGGTCGAGATCATGTCGAGCTTCGCCCTGTTCGAGCGCATCTTCGAATACATCGACATGCCGATCGACGTCAAAGAGTCCGCCAATCCGGAAAGGCTGGAGAACATCCAGGGCCGCGTCGAGTTCCGCGGAGTGAAGTTCTCTTACGAAGACCGCCCGACGCTTGAGGACATCAGTTTCATCGCAGAGCCGGGGCAGCTCGTCGCGCTCGTCGGTCCGAGCGGCGCAGGCAAGACCACGATGACATACCTCATCCCGAGGCTCTACGACGCCGACCAGGGCCAGGTGCTCGTTGACGGGCACGACGTGAAGAACATCTCGCTCGTGGACCTCGCCTCGAACGTCGGAGCCGTCACGCAAGAGACATACCTCTTGCACACCACGGTCCGCGAAAACCTCCGCGTCGCGAAACCGGACGCGAACGACGAAGACATCGAACTCGCTTGCCGCTCCGCGGCGATCCACGACCACATCGCGTCGCTGCCAGACGGCTACGACACGATCGTGGGTGAAAGGGGCTACAAGCTCAGCGGAGGAGAAAAGCAAAGGCTCGCCATCGCCCGCGCCATCCTCAAGAACCCCAAGGTTCTGATCCTCGACGAGGCGACTTCAGCGCTCGACACCCGCTCGGAGCGCCTGATCCAAGCCTCGCTCGGTGAGCTCATGAAGGGAAGGACGACGTTCGCCATCGCACACCGCCTCTCGACGATCCTTGCTGCCGACCAGATACTGGTGCTCGACAAGGGACGGATCGTCGAGCGGGGAAGGCACGCCGGGCTCCTTGCCCAAAACGGGCTCTACTCCCGCCTCTACCACGAGCAGTTCAGCTCACTGAGCGAAACGACAGCCTAGAAGCTTCCAATCACGGCTCTTTGGGGGGAGGGGCTTAATGC
>JANWJY010000168.1 GCA_025451715.1 Fimbriimonadaceae bacterium
ACCTCAGGAGCGTTCCTTCGGAGTACGTCAGCACGCCGTTGGTCGAGCCCACGACGAACGCGTAGCCGCTCGGAGGAAGTGGAAGCGCAATCGCACGGCGACCAAGGCCATCGAGGTCGATAGAAGGCTCGTCCTTCTTGTCCCCGGCGGGCGTCTCTGCGCTCGCCTTGACCGGCTCTTCGTCGTCACCCTCGAGGAGCGGGTTGCGCATGTCGGCCTTCAGAGGCAAAACATACACGCGCTGTGTGTTCTCCTGCTGCAATCCGATCTCGAAGTCGCCAGGCACAAAGCCGAACGTTCGCTGCGATACAATGTACATGTACTTGCCGTTCTGGTCGAACGCGACGGAAGTGTCGTTGTAAAAGCCATCGGTCACCTTGTGATGAGAGTCCTTCTCGACGTCGTACAGGTAAACGGCGCCGAATAGGTTTGGCTGAGTCGAGATGTACGCGATCCACTTCCCGTCCTTCGACCAGTCCGCGCCAGCGATGCCCTGTGTGTCCTTCCAGATCAACTTGCGCGAACCGGACTCGAGGTCGAGGACGTAAGCCTCGAGGTCGTCTGTCATGTACGCGAGCTTCTTGCTGTCCGGCGAATAGGTCAAGTTGCTGATGCTATCGCTGTCCGGCGTGACGACGGGCTTCCAGTCGCCTCCCATCTGTGGGACCCGGTAGATCTTTCTCAGCCCGGACTTGTCGCTAACGAACGCGATCTCCTGGCCGTCCGGCGACCACACTGGCATTTCCTCGCGGGCATCGTTCGTGTTCGTCAGGTTGCGGGTCTCGCCGTTCGTCGCGGGGACTGTGAAGAGGTCGCCGCGAGCCGTGACGGCCAACCGTGCGCCGCTAGGCGAGAGAGAGATTCCGTCAATCCACTGCGAAACGTTCCTGAAGTACGGCCGTCGCTTAAGCTGGTCGCTCACGACCTGTGCCTTGACTTCGGTCACGCTGTTGTTCGCGACACTGAGCGTGTACATGCGGCCGTTGCGCTCGAACACGATCGTGCGCCCGTCCGTGCTAGGCCAGCGGACGTCGGCGTCGCTGAACCGCGTTATCTGCGTCTTCGCCTTCGACTGAACATCGTACTTGTAGATGTTCAGCGTGCCCTGGTTCACGTCACTGATGTAGTAAACCGAGTTCCCGACGTACATCGGGAAGTAGTTCTGCTCCCGGCCTGAGGCCATCTCTGCGTACTGCTTGGAGTTGAAGTCCCAGAAACTGATCTTGCCCTGAGTGCCGCCGCGGTATCGCCGCCAGTTGAACTGGTGCGAGTTCACGCGATTGTAAGCCATCGTGCGACCGTCCGAAGAAAATGAAAGGTCGAACGCCTCGTGGACGTCCGAGCTCTGCGGCATTCCGCCGTTAGGGTTGACAAACCACAGGCCGACGGGGCCAGGGCGCACCTGCTCACGAGGTGAGACGAAGGCGATTCGACCGTCGCTCGTCCACTCGGCAACAAGGTCGCTGCCCGCGTTGAACGTCAGTCGTTTCGGCTCGCCTCCGTCGCTCGCGACGACGTACACGTCCGTGTCGCCGTCGTACTGGCCAGAAAAGGCGATCCATTTTCCGTCAGGAGAAAACTTCGGTCGGTACTCGAGTCCCGGGTGACTGGTCAGCCGGCGGGCCAAACCGCCTTGGGCCCCGACGACCCAAAGGTCTGAGGCATATGTGAAGACGATCTTGTCGCCGTAGACGTCCGGATACCTCATCAGGCGGACGTCCATCTCAGACGACTGTAATAAGGACAACGCAATCACTGTCGATAGCATAGATAACTCGCTCCGCGCGCAGATAACGCGATCGGCCAGTCAGAGTACCGGAGTCCGGATTGTTTCGTTTCGCAATAATGTGACCTTCGGCCCTTGGGCCTTGGCGACCGTGACCGTGAGGCTGGCCGACCGTCCACGCGCGTAGACCTGAACCCTGCACGTGCCTTCGGACGCACCCCTCATCACCCCGGCCTGGTCGATCCAGGCGGCCCCCTTTGCGCTCCAAAACACCTCTGAGTTCGGGACGCTCTCTCCCGTCGAGTCAATCAGGCGAAATACCGCCTTCTCTCCCACCTTGATCGTCGCAGGCCCCGCGATGACCGGCTCTGCCTCGCCCACTGGGAACGCGAGCTGCGTGACGCTCGACGAGAACACGAGCAAAGCGTTGGCGATCGCACGCTCAGTACCTTCGCTCGGTCTGTTGATCGTAAGCCCGCTCAAGTTGAATGTCGTGCTCCCTCCTCCATCGAGGTTGATCGCGTCGGTGCAACCGAGCCGCATCATGACGTCGGCTAGCTCCGAGAGGGTCGCACCGGCGCTCATGGTCTGCCTGCCATCGACCGTCACGATCCAGACGTCTCCCTCTCTCGTGCGGCCAATTGCGGTGCGCGGGTGCTTGTTCTTCGCAAACCCGTCGACAAAGCCCTCTGCAACATAGGGCACGAACGCTTTCCCATCCTTGACCAAAAACGGCCCTCCAGCGATGACGTCTCTCGCGTTCTTCCAATCTGTGCCCTTGCAGTCAGTGCGTAAATCGATCTCATCGCCGACGTTGAGGAATGTGAGTTTCTCCTTCGGTGTTCCGCGAAACGTAAGCACGAGCTCGTCATCGTTGACCTGCACCGACGTCGAGTTTTCGACGATTCGCCTGACCCTCGGCTTCCACTGACCGCTCGGAGTGATCTTATCGACGAGTACGAGGACCGCGTGGGTAGCAGGCTCCCGAGAGATAGCAAAGCCTGCTGCGGGCGTGTTGAGCACGACCATGTTCTCGCCGCACTCCTGGTTGACGCCGAAGATGGCCACGTTCTGTCCCTCGAACGAAAGGCTGGCCGCGAAAGTGAGGTATCCCGCCTGACTGAATCCCTTGCCCCAGCAGAACGCTGCTCGCCCGCTCTGCGGACTGCTCAGGAGTTCTCCTTCGCGGACCATCGCGCCGAGTGGGTCGCCGGTGAATGGGAAGAAGTCGGCGTTCACCGTTACGAGTGCGGCTTTTCTTGCCGCAGTCGCGCTCACGGTCTCGCGTCCTTGCGTCGCACTGTTCGATTCGTAGACTTTGCCGTTCGCGAGCTCGCCTACCAGCGACACGCCCTCCGTCTCTTTTGTCACGCGGACAGCGTTGATCAGGAGCGGACCTGGTGCGACTTCCATTCGGTACGTCACGCCCGGAGCAAGGAGCTTTTCCCAAACGCCCGCGGGCGCTTGTTCCTGTACGGCGATAGCGAGCGCGGCTAAGAGCATGGGCTTTCAGTGTAAGTCAGGGTACCAGCATCCGCTTCGAGCCGCGCGCGTACTCCAAGCGGCACGCTCAGCATCGTCTTCATGTGGCCGATCGGGTAGTCGACGACGGTCGGAATCCCAAGCGGCCCTATGCGATCCTCGACGATCCGTCGCCACGACCACGCACCGATCTTTGGGTCGACCTTTTCATCCGTGTTCGTCATTTCGCCGACCACGATCCCTGCCGCCTGCTGCAACAGCCCGACGTTCAACATGTGCGTGAGGAGCGCATCGACCCGGTGCGGGCTCTCATCGACGTCTTCGAGCAGTAGGATCCGCCCTTTGGTCTCGAGTGCGTCAACGGTCGCAAGGCTGTCGCCCAAGAGGCACATGCACCCGCCTGTCACGACACCGTCTGCCGTCCCCCCGACGAGCGTCTCTCCTTTCTTAGCACCGGTAGGAACCGACGCGTCCCCTTTGAGCAGACTCTTGAACGACTCCACCACCCAGGGCTCACGATCGACGGAAAACGTGATCAGCATCGGTGTGTGCATCGTCACGAGTCCGCGCCTGTTCAGGGCCAAGTGCAGCGTCGTCACATCGCTAAAGCCGCAGAACATCTTGCCGCTGGCCGCTATCGCATCGAGGTCCAGAAATGGCAACAGCCGCGCCGACCCATAGCCGCCTCGCGAACAAATGACGCAAGCGACGTCCGGGTCTGTGAACGCGCGCATAAGGTCGGCGGCACGGTCCTCGTCGCGACCGGCCAAATAACCGTCCTTATCGTAAACGTGCTCGCCGAGAGTAACGACATACCCCTCGGACTCGAGCAGCGCGATGCCCGCGGCGGTCTGCTCAGGGGTAAGCGGCGAAGCGGGCGACACGACGCGCACCTGGTCTCCAGGCTTCAGCGCGCGCGGCTTCAACACCTAGCTCCCAGGAGCGATCACGACACGGCGGTTGGGCTCTTCGCCTTCGCTGTACGTCACGACGCCAGGAAACTCCGAGAGCGCCTTGTGCACGACCCTGCGCTCGAACGCCGGCAACGCATCGAGCACCGCCTCTTCGCCGCGCTTGGCGACCTCTTCCGCAATCTGCGTGGCGAGCTTCGTCAGCACGTCCTGTCGCTTCTTGCGGTAGTCGTTGCCCTCGAGCACCACGCGTACACCGTTGTGCAGCTTGCGCGTCGACATCACATTCATCAGGTACTGCAGCGCGTTGATGACCTCGCCGCGCCGGCCCACGAGGTACGACACGTCGTTCCCGTCGAGAGTGATGCTCACGTAGCGGCCGTTGATCTCCGAGATCTCCGCCTGCGCGTCGAGGTCTGCGAGCTCGAGCAGGTCTGTCAGGACGGTGACGAGACCGTCTGCGTCCTCCTGGGTCGCAACGACGTCCGGCTCCTTCTCGGTAGATTCTTCTGACTTGGGCTGTGCCTCGGCCCCGACGGGTTTGTCCTCCCGCCTTGGTCTCGGCTTGGGCCGTTCCCGCGCGGGCTTCTCCTCGGCCGAAGCCTGAGGCTCGGGCGCGGCTGTCTCGACGACGGCCTTCGTCGGCGCTTCGACTTTCGCCGCGGCCTTCCCCCTGACCGTCGCGCGGATCCGCACCTTGCCCTTGCCGAAGAGGCCCTGGGTCTCCTCGAGTACTGTCACTTCGATGTCGGCGCCGTTGACGCCGAGCTGCTTTGCCGCCTCCGCTACGGCCTGGTCCACTGTAGCGGCTGTGATCTCCAACGTGTTCATTTCAATGACCTACGAAATCGTTATCGCTTCTTTTTCTTCTTCGAGTTGCCCTTGCCCGTCTTTCCGAAGAAGCCCGGATCGACGCTCGTCTTGCCGTTCAAGTCGCGGCTCGTGGTGGGGATCGCCCCGCCCGCCGTCGTCTGCACTGGCTCCAATGGCGCGACTGGCATCCTATACACGTACAGCGACTGGGCCGTGGCCAGGATGTTCGTGAACACCCAGTACACCACAAACGCGGACGGCAGGGGCCAGAAGAACATCATGACCGAGAAGATCAGCGCGATCGAGATGCCGATCATGCGCTGCTGCTTCACGTTCGTCGGGTCGCTCACTGGCGTCAGGAGCGTCGTGACGACCATCGAGATGCCGTACACGATGATGATCAGGTAGTCCCGCTCTCCCAGGTTCGGCGCGACCGGCATGCCTAAGAACGTGCCCGAGCCAGGCTGGATCCAAAGGAAGTGTCCCTTCGTGAATTCGAACTGGTAGAGCAGCATGCACTGGTAGATGATGAGGAACAGCGGAAGCTGAATGAGCGCAGGCAGACAGCCCGCGAACGGGTTGAAGCCATACCTCTTATAGAGGTCCATCGTCTCCAGCGTCATCGCCTGCTGGTCCGTGACCTTCCCCGTCTTCTTGTCCTTGAACTTCTCCTGGATTTCCTTGATGTAGGGCGCGAGCTGCGACATGCGACGCCCCCACATGTACTGCTTCTGCGCGAGTGGGAACACGGCGAGACGCACAAGGATCGCGAGCATGAGCGCGGCGAACCAATAACTGAAGCCCGGGCTGGTGCCAGTCAGCCCGACGAGAAACTCCATCATCTGATAGCCGGGAATGTAGCCGAGCACCTTTGCGCCCTTGTTCATCGCGCTCAAGTCGGTAATGAGCAGCGTGCCAAGCGCTGTAGGAGTGACCGTGCTGCCTTCGATTTTTCCTTCGACCGGCGCGACAGGGACCTGCCGCTTCCAAAGCTCTGTCTCCCCGTACTTGCTCTGCAGGTTCTTGAAATCGCTTGTGAATGCCGTGTTCAGCTTGCCCTGGTTGTTGTTCCGCAGGGAGTTGACGTACACCGTCTCGATCTTGATGATCTCGGCGTCGAAGACTAACTGCTCAACATCGGCCGCCGTGAGCCTCCCCGCGTCCTTCTCGGCCTTGAGCTTCTGTCCATAGATCGCGACCTCTTGTACAAGCGCAGTGTCGTTGCCTTCCTTGTTCAGTTCGACGATGCGCTCGTACACCTGGTCCTTGGTGCGCGAGTCGTCCGCGGCGACCTTGTTGCCGCCGCAGCCGCTACTCTGTAGGATCTGGTACCCAAGGAAGAAGAAGGCGCCCCACAGCAGCACTGTGAGGATCGGGTTTGGTGCGGGCCTTTGCTGACTCATCGTCGGGAACGTCCTCTGGCTACGGTACGGGGTCGTGTCCTCCGGGGTTGAACGGGTGGCACCTTAAGATCCGCCGAAGGCCCAGCCAAGAGCCTTTCATGAGTCCGTACTTCTCGACGGCCTCGAGCGCGTACTGTGAGCAGCTCGGCGTGAATCGACATACCTTCGGTTTCCATCGCGTAGACCTCTGGTATAGCCGGATCAGTCGGACGCCGATCCATCTGCCCATCTCGACCGGATCTCCATAACCAGATTTCTCAATTCGCTCTTCAGCTCGTCCAGGCTCTTCGCCCCAGCGGAGGGTTTCACCGTCACCGCTATGTCGAGCCCGCTCACGTCCATTTCCCTGACCGCCTCCACAGCCCTGCGCCTTTGTCGGTGCCGCATCGGGCGGTTGCCGATCTGGCGCGAGGTGGCGATTCCGATGAGGCCCGTTCCGGGCAGGGCGTGGATTCGGAAATTCTCCCCGCTCGCACGCTTACCCTTGCTGTAAACCTCTTCGAAACGAGCCCGGCTCGGGCCCTTTACGCGGCCAATCGCTTGCGCCCCTTCGCGCGCCTGCGCTTGAGCACGTTTTGACCGTCCGTCGTCCGCATCCTGACGCGGAAACCGTGGGTCTTGTTCCGCTTGCGGTTGTTGGGTTGGAACGTACGCTTCATCTATGACTAGTCCTACTGCAAGAATGGGCTCGAAGGATACCCGCTGGGGCCCTCAGTCCAGGTAGGGCCTGGGGTCGGTCAGCCGCCCTGTAAGGGCCGTGGCCGCCGCCGTCAGGGGCGACACCAGGTGGGTGCGCGAGCCTGGCCCCTGCCGCCCCTCGTAGGGCCGGTTCGAGGTCGAGGCAGACCGCTCCTGGGGCCGCAGGATGTCCCCGTTCATGCCCAGGCACATCGAACACCCGCTGTGGTGCCACTCGAACCCGGCGGCCTTGAAAACCGCGTCCAGCCCCTCCTGCTCGGCGGCCGCCTTGACCGCCGCCGACCCCGGCACGACCATCGCCCTGACCCCTTCGGCCACCTTGCGGCCCCTGATGATCGAGGCGGCTTGCCGCAGGTCCTCGATCCGCGAGTTCGTGCACGACCCGATGAACACCGTGTTGATCGCCAAGTCCGCCATCGCCGTGCCCGGCTTGAGGCCCATGTACATCTGCGCCCGCTCTTCGGTCTTGTCCTTGGGCTCCGGCACTGTCCCCGTGATATCGGTCGTCAGGCCGGGGTTCGTGCCCCAAGAGACCTGCGGCACGAGGCCGCCCGCATCGATCGCTTCCTCCCGGTCGTAGCGCGCGCCGGGATCGGACGCGAGCCCGCGCGCATACGCAACCATTTCGTCGAACGCCTTTCCCTTCGGCGCGAACGGCCTGTCCTCTGCCGCGACGTATTCGAAAGTCGTGTCGTCCGGGGCGACCATCCCCGCGCGCGCACCCATCTCAATCGACATGTTGCACATCGTCATGCGCCCGCTCATGTCGAGCGAGCGAACCGCCTCGCCCTTGTACTCGGCGACATAACCCGTTCCCCCGCCAGCGGACAACTTGCGGATGATAGCAAGGATGAGATCCTTAGCGACCACGCCCCTTTGCAACTTCCCGGAACAATCGATCCCCAGGTTCTTCGGCTTGTTCGCCGCGCGCAGCGTCTGCGTCGCAAGCACGTGTTCGACTTCTGTTGTCCCAATGCCGAATGCTAACGCTCCAAAAGCGCCGTGCGTCGAAGTGTGGCTGTCGCCGCAAACGATCGTCAGCCCAGGAAGAGTGAGCCCGAGCTGAGGGCCAATAATGTGGACGATCCCTTGCCGCGGGTCGTGATAGCCGAAGAGCGGCACGCCGAACTCCTTCGTGTTCTTCGCGAGCGCAGCGAGCTGCTGCCCGCTCACCGTCCTCTCGTCGATCTCTCGCCCGTCGGTCGGCACGTTGTGGTCGACCGTCGCGAAGGTGAGGTCGGGCCGGCGGACGCGGCGCCCTTTTTCCCGGAGCCCGTCGAACGCCTGAGGCGATGTCACTTCGTGCACGAGGTGCCGGTCGATGTAAAGCAAGAACCCACCGCCCGGCAGCTCCGTCACGACGTGCTGGTCCCACACCTTCTCGAACAGCGTCTTCGACATCCCCACTATTCTACGCTCCCCGTCCGTCGTCCCGCCGTCGCCTGCCGATGCCCGACGTCACCCGCCGATACCCGCCGAACCGTTACACAAGCGTCTAAACTAGACACATGCTCCGGAACGTGCTCTGCATCTGGGCCGCAATCGTGGCGGGCTTCGGAGCGGCGGTCGTGCTCGCGCTCGGCACAGCGGCCATCTCCGCCGCGGTGTACAAGTCGCAGGTCCCGATCGGAGAGTCCGTAGCATCAAAGGTCCAGGACAACTTGCCCGCCGTCAGGGCCGCCGGGATCATCGGATTCGCGGTCGGCGCAGGCACGATCATATGGCTCTTTGTGACCACGAAGCCCCCCAAAAAGGACCCTGACGAAACCGGCCCCGAAGGCCGATCTGAGGTATAAAAAGCACCCTGCCTGGGGAGTTGCCCGAGTGGTCAATGGGAACAGACTGTAAATCTGTCGGCTGATGCCTACGCAGGTTCAAATCCTGCACTCCCCACCAGATCCAATCCAGGCCCTTGTAGCTCAGTGGTAGAGCACTTCTTTGGTAAAGAAGAGGTCACGAGTCCGATTCTCGTCAAGGGCTCCAGTCCCCTAAACGATCCGCGCCAACAACCGCCGGCTGTCTTCGCCCAGCGCGCGCGTGTCCCTGATCTCGAATCGGTTGCCGTCAACGTCGATCAGCATAAGGTGCGTCGGGCCGTGCCACTGCGCGTTCTCCTGCAGGCTCTGCGTGACGAACTCGCGACGCCCGCGCTCCGTGTCGACCGTCCAATACGTCGAACCGAACTCCGTGTGCGCGTGCTCGATCTCAAGCACCTGTGACGTCAGATACCTGCGGTGAAGCTCTTCCTCGAGGATCTTGCGGTTGTCTTCGTCCAAGCCCGCGAGCCCCTCGGGCAACATCAACACCTCCTTGTCCTTCCCGTCGAGCAGCGAGAGGTACTTGCCAGGCTGAGTCACGGGCGAAGCCCACATCGGTCGCACCTGCAGGTGGCACCGGTCGTCAGTCTCCAAACGCAACCGGCCCTCGGGTTGATAGAACAGCCTCATAGTTCCTTCACCACCATCCACATCCCCGGCTTCTCGACGAACCCCAGCTTTGTGTTCACAGCACGCATCGCCGGATTCTCAGTGTTGTTCTCCGTGCGGACCATCGTCCCTCCGATCGCCTTCGCATATTCCAAGGCGCGCACTTTCATCGCAGTAGCGAGGCCGTTTCCGCGGTGCTCACTCACGACGCCCGTGTAGTCGATGAACATCTCGCCGTTGAATTCACCCGAGCCCTTGTTCACTGTCGAAACGCCGACGATCTCACCGTCCTTCAGCGCGACGACGACGCCGTTCCGGTCGAACCACGCCGCGTTCATCACCATGCGTCGATAGTCGTCGTACTCCGGCCAGCCAAAATAGTCCATGAACGGAGTGTCGACGTCCGAACCGTGTACGGCTTCATAGTACGCCCGGTCTAACTCTTCGCCCTGCGGCAGCTCGGCCAGCGACTTGACCTCATAGCCCGATTCGACGACACTCGCCACATTTGACGCAAACTTATCGCCCTCGAAAACCTGCGGATCGATCACCGATTGATAGTAGAGCGTCCTCGGCGCGTATCCAAACCGCTTGGCCGCCTCCATCGATCCAGGAAACCGCTCGTGCACCAAGAACAGCACGCATTTCGCGCCTCCTTCCGAGGCAAAACCCTCTAGCCGCGCCACCAGATCGCGCCCGATTCCGCGCCGATGGTGCTCCGGCAGCACGATGACCTCGCCCTGGAACGCGCCGCGCGGGTTGGGAGCGATCTCGCACACGCGCCCGTACGCGACGACCTCGCCACCATCCTCGACGACTAGGCGGAGCATCGGTCTGTCCTCAGGAAACCGCGCGACGTTGTTGACCACGTCCTGCTCGTTCCAAGTGAACGCGTCGCTCCAAGTGAACATCCGCGCGACAACGCCGGAGTCGCGCGCAACATCGAACTCCCGCACCGTCAGCGTCATCCGATCACCCCAACGCCCACGATCTCGTTGATCTTGCTCTGCGTCTCGACCAGCTTGTAGAACACGCCCTTGCTCGTCATCAGCTCCTCGTGCGTGCCGATCTCGCTCACAGCGCCGCGCTCGAGCACGATCAATCGGTCCGCGTTGCGCAGCGTCGACAGGCGGTGCGCGATCGCGAACGTCGTACGCCCCTTCGTCAAGCGCGCGATCGCCTCCTGTATCTGCTTCTCCGTCTCGACGTCCACGCTGCTCGTCGCCTCGTCGAGGATCAAAATGCGCGGGTCGTGCAGGATCGCGCGCGCGATACTGATGCGCTGCCTCTCCCCGCCGCTCAGCTTCGCGCCGCGCTCTCCAACGATCGTGTCGTAGCCGTCCGTCTTCGAGACCACGAAGTCGTGCGCGTTCGCCGCCTTCGCCGCCGCCATCACTTCTTCGAACGAAGCGTCCGGCTTGCCGTACGCGATGTTCTCCGCGATCGTGCCGTGGAACAGGAACGGCTCTTGCAGCACGATGCCGATCTGGCTCCGGTAGTCCTGCAGCTCCAGCTCCTTGTAGTCGCGCCCGTCGATCAGGATGCGCCCAGCGTCCGGCTCGTAGAACCGCGCGACCAGATTGATCGTCGTCGACTTGCCCGCGCCCGAGTGCCCGACCAGCCCGATCATCTCGCCCGGCTTCGCCGTGAACGAGACGCCCTTCAGCACCGGGTTCGACTTGTCGTACCCAAAACGGACCGCTTCGAACTGGACCTCTCCGACGATCGTGTGCTTGTCGCCCTTTCCGCCGCCCGCGTCGCGAGGCATGTCCATCATCTCGAAGATGCGCTCTGCGCTCGCCATCGCCCGGCTGAACCAGTTGTTGATCTGCGCGAACCACATCAGCGGCCCGTACACCATCAGCAGATACGAGTTCGCCATGATGAATTCGCCGAGCGTCAGCCGATTGATCATCACGAAGTACCCGCCTAGCCCCCAGTTGATCAGCATCCCGAACGAAACGCACAAGGACATCGCGCCGAGAATCGAGTACCACCGCTGGTCCGCCGCAACCGCAGCGCGCAGACAGTCCATGTTCCGCGTCTGGAAACGGTCATACTCGTGGTCCTCGCGCACGAAAGCCTTCACCACGCGCACGCCACTTACCGCTTCGTTGATGTGCATGTAGATCCGCGCCCACTTCTGCGAGACCTTGTGAAACATGTTCGACAGGTTTTTCCAGAACGCCACGCTGATCAGCGCCATCACTGGGATCGGCGCCATGATCGCGGCGGCCAGAACCGCGTCGAGCTGGAACAGGAAGAACAGCACCCCGATCAGCACGAGCCCGTTCGTCACCAGGAACGGCATACCGTCCACGAGGAACATCCAGATGCGGTCCGTGTCCTGCGTGATCCTGCTCGCGATCGATCCCACCGGCTTCTTGTCGAAGTACGCGACCTGCAACCGCTGCACGGTCTGGAAAGTCGCCGCACGCAGATCCGCCGCGATGCTCGACCCGAGGAAAGTCATCAGGCGGTTGCTCACGACCTGCAGCCCGATTGCGACCGCCGCGACCGAGAACCAGATCAAGACGAGAGTCACCAAGGCGCGAACGTCCATCGACGACGCCGTCAGCCCGTCCACGATCAGCTTCTGCAACTGCGGCGGCACGAGGTTCATCCCCGTCGCCACCACCGAGATCCCGATCAGCGCCCACACCTTCGCCTTGTACGGCGCAAGGAACACGGCGACGCGCATGAACGTCTTGCCGCGGTTTAGGCACGCCGGGCACACGCCGTCCTTCTCGGGCAACAGTCGGCCGCACTTCGCACAGCGCGTCTTCTCGCGCTTGAGGTTGATCGAGAACTCTTGCCCCTTCGCGAGCTGCTCGACGCCCCGCGCAGCCTCTGAGAACAGGTCCGAGTGGGTCAGCGAGTAAGCCGTCGCGACGATGTCCTCGCCGGACTTCATTCGCAAGAGCAACCGACCGCCGGAGACCAGGGGCTCGTTGCGCGCCGTCTCGATGTCGGCGATGGGGACGCGGAGCACGCTCGCCCCGCTCTGGTCCAGGACCGAAACCTCGCTTGAACTTACGACCAACCGCCTGAAGCCGAACTTAGCGTCTTCAGTCATGTCGGCCGTGAGATCGATCAGAACTTGATCGATACTCCGGCCCTCTGGGCTGGCTTGCTGGATCATGAGGTCGTGTGGCCATGGGCTGGGCCAATTAAGGCGTGAGGCAGATATTGTATCCCGGCTTGACGGCATCCCCGGCCTTCTGTACCCTCCATGGGGGCCCATGGGATGATGTGATTCGACTAGTTCCGCTTTCTGCGCGGTCACCCCTCCCCCTTGGGATTGGCCGCGTCGACCTCCAAAGGAGTCGACCCGCGCCAAGCTAGGGAGGGGGTGTTTGATTGAGTAAGACCCAGTCCTCGCTCCTAGCCCTCAGAGACCAACCGCAACAGATACTGCCCGTACTCGTTCTTCGCCATCGGTTCGGCCACCTTCCGCACAGCAGCCGCATCGATCCAACCCATCCGAAAAGCGATCTCCTCCGGACACGAGATCATCAGCCCCTGCCGGCTTTCGACCGCCTCGACGAAGTTCGCCGCCTGCAGCATCGAGTGGTGCGTTCCCGTGTCCAGCCACGCGAAACCCCGCCCCATCACCTCGACACGCAGACCGCCCTGCTCCAAATAACTCCGGTTCAAATCCGTGATTTCCAACTCGCCCCGCGCCGACGGCTTCAACGACCGCGCCAACCCCAAGACCTGGTTGTCATAGAAGTACAGCCCGGTCACCGCGAACTTCGACTTCGGCTCCTTCGGCTTCTCCTCCAGACTGACTGCGTTGCCAGACGAATCAAACGCCACAACACCATAGTCCTGCGGCCGGTCCACCGGATACGCGAACACCACAGCGCCCGAAGTCAGTGACGCGGCAGATCGCAGCATCTGACTCAGGCCACGTCCATAGAAGATGTTGTCCCCCAGCACCAGCGCGCAAGGCTGACCCTCGATGTGTCGCGCAGCGACCAAAAACGCCTGCGCCAACCCCTCCGGCTTCGGTTGCACCTCGAAGTGCAGTTTCATCCCCCACTGCGAGCCATCGCCCAACAGCCGCTGAAAAGCGTGCTGCTCGTGCGGGGTCGTGACCACGATCACCTCCCTGATCCCCGCCAGCATCAGCACGCTCAGCGGGTAGTACACCATCGGCTTGTTGTAGATCGGCACGAGCTGCTTGCTCGTCGCCAAAGTGACGGGGAACAGCCGCGTGCCCGTTCCGCCCGCCAGGATGATGCCTTTTTCAACCACGTGCATTGAGGTTACCAGAGCCCATTTCAACGCCCGCGCAGGCGGTAAAATGCCCGAAGAGAGCGGGCGTAGCTTAGTGGTAAAGCTTCAGCCTTCCAAGCTGGGGATGCGAGTTCGATTCTCGTCGCCCGCTCCATTCGTCTTCGTTCCCCTCTCCTCTCTGGGGTTAGGGGTGAGGGGTCACAAAAGGTAACTTCAGAGAAACATGTTCCGTCCCCTCCTCCCGACGACCATTCTTTGCCTCGCCGCAACCGCGTTCGTCCTCGCCGCAGCGCCGGACGAGAACTGGGTCAGCCTCTTCGACGGAAAGACACTCGACGGATGGACCCCCAAGATCGTCGGAGAAAAACTCGGCGACGACAAGAACAACACGTTCCGCGTCGAGGACGGCAAGATCGTCGTGCGATACGACAAGTACGAAGGCGACTACAACGGTCGCTTCGGGCACCTGTTCTACAAGACCGAGTTCTCAAACTACCGACTGCGCCTCGAGTACCGCTTCACCGGCGAACAGGTGAAAGGCGGACCGGGATGGGCGTGGCGCAATAGCGGCGTGATGGTCCACGGACAGGCCGCATCGACCATCGGCCAAGACCAGAGCTTCCCCGTCTCGATCGAAGTGCAGTTCCTCGGCGGCGACGGAACCGGCAAGCGCCCGACCGGAAACCTCTGTACTCCTGGGACCAACGTGGTCTACGAAGGAAAGCTCCACACGCAGCATTGCACCAACTCCACGTCGCCCACCCTCGACGGCGACCAGTGGGTCAAGGCCGAGATCGAAGTCCGCAACGGACACTTCAAGCACACCATCAACGGACAAGTGGTCATCGAGTACGACGCCGCACAGCTCGACCCCTCCGACGCCGACGCGAAATCACTGATCAAGGACGGCAAGCTTCTGATCTCCAGCGGAACAATCTCCCTCCAGTCCGAATCTCACCCCGTCGAGTTCCGCAACATCGAGATCATGAAGCTCAGGTAGCCGGGGAGGGTGCCGCTCCTGCGGCACCAAGCTCTCTTTCA
>JANWJY010000169.1 GCA_025451715.1 Fimbriimonadaceae bacterium
AACAGTCTCCAGGCACGATACGTGCCCCGTTCGCGAACTCCGAGCCTGGCATGGCCTTGCGAGCTTGCGGCTGTACCTCTTCGAAGACGAGCGAGCCGTCTGCAAAGGCTACTTCAAATGGCCTGACTGAGACCACGGTTCCTGAGGCTGCGTTGGGGTCGCGGCGTCCTCGACAGACCCTGCGGAGTTTGAGTGGGCCATTGCTGGTCGCTATCCAGGCACCGGGGATCGGCGTGAAAGCGCGAAACCGGTCGTACTCCTGCTTCATTGAGCCGTCGAAGTCCAGCTCGGCGTCCGCCTTGCTCACCTTAGGGGCGTAACTGGCTACGCCAGTGTCTTGTGGGACGCGTGGGAAGTTGCCGCTCGCGAGCGGCTCGATCCACAGGTCGGCAAGTTCGGCCCCGATTACGGCCAGGCGGTCGTGAAGCTCTCCGGCGGTCTCGTCCGGGCCTATCGGAATTGCAGTCCTCGCAAACGCATCGCCAGTGTCCATGCCCTCGTCCATCAGCATCAGCGTCACACCGGTCTCGGCATCGCCGTTGAGCACCGCGTACTGGATTGGGGCCGCGCCGCGGTACTTCGGGAGCAAGGAGGCGTGGAGGTTGAAGCAGCCTCGTTTAGGAACAGCCAGTAGCGACTTACTGAGGATCTGTCCGTAGCTGGCGACCACAAACGCGTCGGCGTCAAGCGTACTCAAGTGTTCGATGAAGCCCTTGTCGCGGCTTTTCTCTGGGGTCTCGACGGGCAGGCCAAGTCGGACCGCGGCACGCTTGACCTCGCTCGGCTTGTCGGCCATTCCCCTTCCGCTTGGGCGGTCCGGTTGGGTGACGACGAGCACGACGTGCTTTGCTAAGCGCTCCAGAGCGGGCACGGCGAAAGCGCTCGTGCCGAAGTAGACGAGCTTCACTCGGCCCTCTCGGGCTTCTCCGATGGGTGCTGCCAGTAGACCGTGGCCGGGTCGACCTTTTCGGTGAACAGAACGCCATTGAGGTGGTCGATCTCGTGCTGCACGACGCGCGCGGCGATCCCCTCCATGTCCCACGTCGATTCGCGGCCTTTGCGGTCGAGCCCGTCGACAGTGACGTTCGCGGCCCGCTCGACGTCGCCGTACATACCTGGGATGCTCAGGCAGCCTTCCTCGCCGACCTGGGTACCGCTGGACTCGGTGATCACCGGGTTGAAGATCACGACGGTGCGGTTTTCGGCCTGCACGATGATGATGCGCTCGAGCACTCCGATCTGGTTGGCGGCGAGCCCGATGCCGCGCGCACTGCGCATGATGCGCATCATGTTCTCGGCGATCGTGAGGTGGCGCTTGGTGACGCGCTCGATAGGCTCCGCCTTTGCGAGCAGCACGTCGTTCGGGATCTTGACGACGGGGCGGTCCTCGTCGGTGACGTAGAGGTACTTGTACTCGTCCGGGACCACGACCTTCATCTAGGCTCGGATTATGGCAGGCAGGTTCGGCTCGCGGGGGCGCTCGCCCTCCCGTGTCAAACGTCGAGCGGCTTCAGTACGAGCACCCGCTCGGTGCCGCTAAGGTCGTTGACGACACGTTCGACGTGCCAGCCGAACTCTTCGAACTGTTTCTGGACCCGCTCCGATTGTCCGTCGCCGATTTCGACCATGAGCGCACCTGAGGGGCGCAGGAAGGCATGCGCCTCCTCGGCGAGCGTTCTGAAGACCGCAAAGCCGTCGGGGCCTGCGTACAGGGCCGTATGCGGCTCGTAATCGCGGACCTCTGGCGGGAGGGGGTCAGAATCTGCGACGTAGGGCGGGTTTGAGACGATGAGGTCGTACTGCTCGCTGTTGAGGCCCGCGAAGAGGTCGGAGAGCAGGAGGCGAACAGCTGGACGCCGAGGCGACGGGAGAGTCTGCGAGACGCCGACGGAGAGGCTTTCGGCGCTCTTCCTCGCTACATCAAGCGCCTTCTCACTGATGTCTGTCGCCGTTACGTTCCAATCTTGCCGTTCCAACGCCAAGGTGAGCGCAATGCAACCGCTGCCAGTGCCGATGTCGATCACGTCTTTCACATGCTTCTCGGCCAGTGCCGTATCGACCAGTGTCTCCGTCTCCTGCCGGGGGATCAGCACACCGGGCGTGACCACGAACCGGCGTCCGTAGAACTCGCGCCAACCGAGAATGTACGCGAGCGGCTCACGGGCTGCGCGCCGTTCGCACAATGCGTCGAGCCCCTTCCCTTTGAATCCATCGGCCGAGTGGGCGAGGACATAGACTCGCTCCACGCCAAGCGTGTGCGCGACCAGCATCTGCGCGTCAAGTCGGGGAGTATCGACACCGGCGGCGGCGAGCCGCGCTTCTACCGAAGCAACCGCCTCGCCGATCGTCACGAGACGGCATACCGCGCGAGCTTCGCCTGCATCTCCGGCACGAGCTCCGCTTCGAGGTACACGCCCTCGTCGCGGTAGTCCTTTTTGATCACGCGCCCGAACTTGTAGCACGCCTCCACCAGCGCGTTCTGGTCGTAGGGCACGAGCGCCTTGACAAGAGACATCCCGCCGTGGCTCGCCTTCACGACGGCATCGAGTAGATCGGGGATACCGGTGCCGTCCTTCGCGCTGATCGCCACGCTCCCGGGCCAAGAGGAAACAAGCTCCCGTGCGATCGTCGGGTCGTCGAGCGCGTCGATCTTGTTGAAGACCGTCACAAGCGGAACGCCCTCGGCGCCAAGGTCGGCGATCGTCTCCATCACCGCGTCGACCTGGAGCTCCCACGACGGGTTGGCCACGTCGACGATGTGCAAAAGGAGGTCGGCGTGCAGCACTTCCTCGAGGGTCGCACGGAACGCAGCGACGAGCTCGGTCGGCAGGTTGCGGATGAACCCTACCGTGTCGACCAGAAAGAAGCTGAACCCGTCTGGCATATCGATTCTGCGCGTGGTGGGGTCGAGCGTCGCGAATGGCATCGCGTCGGCGAGCACGTTCGCGTCGGTCAACCGATTCATCAGCGTGGACTTGCCCGCGCTCGTGTAACCGACGATAGCGACCACTGGGTACGGATGGCGGGCGCGGGACTCGCGCTGGAGCACGCGGTGCCGCTTGACGTCTTCGATGTCCTCTTTGAGCTTCGAGATCCTCTTGTTGACTCTGCGCCGGTCGCTCTCGAGCTGGGTCTCACCTGGACCCCTCATTCCGATGCCGCCGCGCTGTCTTTCAAACTTGGTGTACACGCTCATCAGCCGCGGGAGCATGTAGCTGAGCTGGGCAAGCTCGACCTGTAGTTGGCCCTCACGCGTCTGCGCGCGCCTAGCGAAGATGTCGAGGATGAGTTGCGTGCGGTCAACGACGCGGGCCTCCCAAGCCTCCTCGAGGTTCTTGATCTGGGTGCCGCTCAGTTCGGTGTCGACGACGACGACGTCGGCACCGGTATCGGCGACGTACGCTTTGATCTCTTCGACCTTGCCAGGGCCGATGTATGTGGACCTGTACGGCTTGGGAAGGCGCTGGCGGACGCTTCCGACGACCTGGCCGCCCGCCGCTTCGCAAAGCCCCTCGAGCTCTTGCTCGACCGTCTCGTCCTCTCCGGAGTCCTGGTTCACGTACACCAGGAACAACTTTTCAGGCTTCGGTCCTCGCTCGTCTGGCTTCGGCATTTACTCCTTGGTTCAGAACCGGAAAAGACCGACGCGCAGGGACACGGTGACGCCGTCAAAAGTTAGGCCCTCGTAGCTCGACCATACGTCGTAGCGCACTTCGAGGTTCACGCGGTTGTTGAAGTTGATGCCCAAGGCAGCGTTACCGTTGGGGGAGAGCACCTTGCCCGACTCCCGGCCACTCGGCGTGTCGACCGCGTAGTCGATGTAAGCGAGCCCACCGCGGATGGCGACGTAAGGCTGGGTGCCCGCACCCGGGGGAGCGAACGGGATCACGTACCCGATCGAGCCGGTGAGGATGAAGAGGTTGCTGCCGTCGTTGCGCTGGCCGACCGCGTTCCAGTCGTACGCGATCTTGCCTTGGTTGGCCTTGAACACGCGCACACGGCTGGCGCCGAAGCTCAGCCACGTTTCGCCGAGCGCGTTGCGCAAGACCTCGCTGCGCGGGATGAACACTCCGATCTGCGGTCCAAAGTAGGCGTCTTGCGCCTTTGCCGCCATCGGCAAAACGAGTGCGGCCACGCACGCCGCCAGGGCTATGAAAGGTCGTCGAAGCATAGCGGCCATTGTACATGGGTCCGGGCGAGGGTGCAGGGGAGGAATGCCAGGTTCGGGTGCAGATCAGCCGAACCCGGACTCAGATTCCTTTGAGCACGAACCCTTCCGCCAGGGCCGTCAGCTCTTTCACGGCTCCCTCGACCGCAGCCTCGAACAGCGCCTTTCCCTTTGCGGCTGTCGCTTGGGTCGCGTATCCGAAGGAACCCTCTTCCGTGACTTCATCGAAGTGCAGGGTCAGACCGTTGATCTCCGGGTCGATCACGAGCCCGTCGTCGCGAAGCTTGTCCTTGCGCACGAGCGACGGGTGGAGGTGGAGCATCATGCTCGCCTCGGCCTCGCACGCGTGACGGATCTCTTTGAGCGGCCCGGTCATGGTCGACTTGAGCACCGAATCCGGGATGTACTTGAAGTAGCCCCGGTTGCCAAACACGCAGTCGGGGTTGTCGGCCTTCAGCCGGCGGCAGACAACGCTGTTCGAGTCGCCGTTTCCACCGTGCCCGTTGAGAAAGAAAAACTTCATGAAGCCGTGCGGCAGGAGGCTCTCAACGATCTGAACGAGCGTGTCTTCATATCCGGGAAAGCTCGCGGACAAAGAACCCGAGAACGAGAGGTGGTGCCCAGAGCACCCGAGCCAAACGCAAGGCACGAGCAGAACCTTGTCGGGGATGCGCGCCTCGACCGCCTCTGCCGCGGCCGTCGCGAGATAGCTGTCGGTGAAGAGCGGCAGGTGAGGGCCGTGCTGCTCGAGCGATCCGGTCGGAACCAGCACAACAACGTCCTTTGAGACTTCGCCGGCGTCCTGCCAGGTCAGCTCTGCGAGCTTCATTGGGCCTCGGGCCAGGCCTCGCGACGGAGCGCATGGATCGTGTTGGCGAACTCGCGGTCGTGGTTCGCCATCCCGCGCACCTTGTTGTGCGCGTGCATCATCGAGGAGTGGTCGCGCCCGCCGAACAGCGTACCAATGTGCTTCCACGAGTCGCCAGTGATCTCGCGCACGAGGAACACGGACACGTGCCTTGCGTGCGCGATCGGCGCCTTGCGGGACGTTCCCAGGATGTCGTCCTTAGGAATCCTGTAATGGCGCGAGACGACCGTGACGATGTCCTCAAACCCGGGCTTGGGCATGGCCATTGCGCTGTAGTACTTCTCGACCGTTTCCTTGGCGACCTCGACGGAGAGCGGCTTGCCCGAGAAGCTCGCTTCGGCCACGATCTTGTTAAGGGCGCCTTGCAGGGTGCGAATGTTCCCGGGCACGGACTCTGCTAGGAACATCGCGACCTCGTGCGAGAGGGGGATGTGCTCGGTCGTCGCCTTCATCTGAATGATCGCGCAGCGGGTCTCGGTGTCCGGCATCTGGACGTCGGCGACCAGACCGCACTCGAGCCTAGACCGGAGCCTCTCGTCCATCTGCAGGAGGTCGCGCGGGGCCCGGTCGGCGCACAGCACGATCTGCTTACCGTCGGCGTGGAGCTCGTTGAACGTGTGGAACACCTCCTCCTGGGTCTTGTCCTTGCCCATGATGAACTGCACGTCGTCGAGAAGCCACACGCTGACGCTCCGGTAGCGCCTCCTGAACTCGTCGATGCGATTGTTCTGCAGCGAGGATATGAACTGCTCGGCGAACTGCTGTCCGGACACGTACATGAGCGGATAGAACGGGTCGCGGCTGAGGATCTTGTTCGCGATTGCGTGAAGGAGGTGTGTCTTGCCCAAGCCCGAAGGGCCGTACACGAACAGCGGGTTGTACTTCATCCCAGGCGAGGCTGAGACGGCCATCGCCCCGCCGTGGGCCAGCCTGTTGCTCTGCCCGATGACGAAGTTGTCGAAGGTGAACGACTGGTTCGGCTTGAACCTGGCTGTAGGATCGTCCTCGTAGCGGTTGCCACTAGGAACTTGAACCGCGACGGTCTCGTCCTCCTTCGGCTTCGGCCTTTCTCGCGTGAGGATCACGACCTTGACAGTCACCTCCTCGCCGAGCTCGTCGGAGAGTGCGTCCTTAACGCGCGGGAGATAGCGGTCTTTGACCCACTCTGCAACGAAGTTGCCCGGCGCGGCGAGATGAATCTCGCCGTTGTCGCACCTCATCGGACGGAGAGGCTGCAGGAACTTTTTGTGAGCGGTCCCTGGAACTTCGTCCGCGAGGCGTTCGAGCGCTTGCTCCCAAGCCTTGTTGAGCGCAACGGAACCCTCCTCGTCAAAGAATGTGAACTGATCGTCCGACATAGCCAAAAAACACGGGCTCAGGTCGAGCCAAGAATGAGCGGATTATACACACGCGATGCGCACTTGTCCAGCCGAAAGAAAAAGTCTTGTAAAAAGTCTCATCGGGTATGATGCGCGACTTGCGCCGGGGGTAATTTTTCATCGCACCGCGCTCCACCTCCATCGCTTGCGTTACACTTGAGTCGTGCGGCAACGCGTGCTCGGAGTCCTTGGCGGAAACGACATCGGCGACGAAAACCTTCGTGCGTGGGCGTCGTCTGCGGAAGTCGTGTACGCCGCGGATTCTGGCGCTGACCGGCTGATCGCACTCAACATTTCTCCCGTTGTCGTCGGAGACTTCGATTCGTTCCTCTCGCTACCTTACGCATCGCACCTGAGGCTCGTGCATTCGATCGACCAATCCACGACCGACTGCGACAAGCTGCTCGCTCTCGTGCGGAGCGATGGACACTCGTCGATCACGCTGACATCCACGGAAGGCGATCTTCCCGACCACGTGATTGCGACGTATTCGAGCGCGATCGCGAGCGGGCTCGATGTTCGTTTCGCGTTCAGGCGTGGAATCGGATGGCTCGTCCGTGGGCGTATAGAAATCGCTACACGCGCGGGCCAGCGAGTGTCGCTCCTGCCGCTGTCACGCTGTGAGGGCGTAAACCTCTCGGGCGTCGAGTGGCCGTGCGAAAACGCCGTTTTTGAACCTGGAAACGGCTTAAGCGTATCCAACCGAGCGACCGGCGATTCGGTCGTCGCGGCCGTGCGCTCCGGCTGTTCGATGTTGTTCGTCGAGACCCACGAGGTCTCTTGGTGACTACGGTCCACCTCGGTCCCCTCGACATTGCGATCGTGATTCTGTTCATCGGCGCGATCCTCGCGCTCGGGTTTTCTGCAAAGCTCCGCGAGAACACCACGCTCCAATTCATCGCAGCAGGGCGCGCTCTCACTCTGCCAGTTTTTGTCGCGACGCTCGTTGCAACGTGGTACGGCGGTATCCTCGGAATTGGCGAGTCAGTGCAGTGGTACGGGATCGGCACCTGGGCCCTGCTTGGCGTTCCCTACTACGCGTTCGCGCTCTTGTACGCGGTGCTGCTCGCAAAGCGGATCAGGGCCGCGGACCAGATTAGCATTCCTGAACGCATCGGCTCGACGTGGGGCACGGGCCCCGCTCTCATCGCAGCCGCGCTCGTGTTCCTGCTCGGAGTGCCCGCGGCTCACGTGCTGATGCTCGGGACCCTCGCGCAGTCGCTCACGGGGTGGAGCCTGCCCGTTTCGGTCATCGTCGCGACTTTCATCTCGAGTCTCTTCCTCTACAAAGGCGGACTGTTGGCGGACGCGCGAGTCTCCGTCCTTTCTTTCACGATGATGTACATCGGTTTCGCCGTCATCGTCGTTTACTGTCTCACTCACTACCCGATCGCAGAAACGTGGTCGCATTTCAAAGGCACCGACAAGCTGCAGTGGGACGGTGGAATCGGCGTCTTCGGCGTCGTCAGCTTTTTCATCCTCGGCGCATGGACTTTGATCGATCCAGGCTTCCATCAGAGAGTGGCGAGCTCGAAGGACCCCGAGACGAGTCGCAAGGGCGTTCTCAGCGCGATCGTTTGCTGGATCGTGTTCGACGCGCTCAGCGTCACGGCAGGGATGTACGCGATCGCGCTCATGAAAGAGCCCCCGTCTAACTTGCTCCTGTTGTTCCCCCTCTTCGGCGACCAGGTCCTGCCGCAGGGGCTCAAGGCGGTGTTCATGTGCGGGATGCTGGGCACGATCCTGACCGCGATGGTGGGCTACTCTCTGGTCAGCGGGGCCACCCTCGGGCGCGACCTCGTGTCCCGGGCGTTCGGGATCACGGACGATGCGAAGGCGGCGGCGTGGTCGAGGATCGGCATCTTCGCCTCGTGCGTCGTGGCGGTGCTGCTCGCGCTCCAGTTCGAAAGCGTAGTCAAGATCTGGTACCTGTGGGCGGGCGTCTTGATCGGGGCGCTCCTGATCCCGACCCTGGTCAGCTACCTTTCCCGCGACTGTTCGCGCTTGAGGCCCCTCGCGGTTTCCATTTCGATGCTCTCGGGGTTCATAATCTCCATAGCTTGGCTGGTCTATAGCAGCCGGCGCGACGAGGGCCAAAAGGTCAAGATCGCGCAGGACGTGAGCTACGACGTCGGCACGCTCCTCCCTGGGGTGGTCGCCAGCGCGGTCGTGCTCGCGGTCGGCGCGTTGGCCGTAGGAAGGAGCAGAAAATGAACGACACCCCGATCGACGAACAACAGCAGGACGCGCCCGAGGGGGCCCTGGTCGAGATCCAGGACGCCGACGAGCAAGAACCTGAGATAAGCGAAGAAGCACCGGTCGTGACCGGCACGAGACTCGTGCTCAAGCGCTCTGGGCAAGAGACCGACATCGTGTTCGCCTTCTCACCGCCCGCGACCATTGGACGGTTCGATCCGACCGTTGGGCCGGTCGACGTCGACCTCGGTACGGTCGAGGAAGGTTCCTACGTCTCGCGCAAGCACGCGCGGATCGTGCAGGTGGACGACACTTACAAGATTCAAGACCTCGGGTCGAGCAATGGGACCTACATCCTACGCGACGACTTTGAGAAGGTCGATGAGGCCGAGCTGAAGGATGGTGACGAGATTTCGCTCGGAAACGCGAGGTTCGTCTTCCACGTTTAGTGTTTTTTTAGGATCGGACTGGCTGAGGACAATTGGGGAACACGAACCACTACGAACGGATCAGGCTCGCACTTGACGAGCTGAAAGCGGCGCTCGAGCCTTACGTCGAAGCGCGTCTCAAGGAGGCGTTCGGCGACGAATGGAAGGCCAAGTACGCCGTACCCGATTGGACGGACGACGACTTCAACACCGACGTCCACGTGCTGGCCAACACGATCGTCAACAACTGGGACGCGGTGTTCAGCAAGCAAATGAAGCGGGAGGCGAAGCACCTTGTGCACCAGGTGCGGAAGACCCGCAACCGGTTCGCCCACCAGGAGGCGTTCGACCACAGTGACACCTATTCAGCGCTCCACGAGGCGCAGCGACTGCTCGAGGCCATCGGGGCCGACCCTGGGGCCATCGTGCGGTCCAAGAGCGAGCTGGTCGACGAGATGGCCCGCGCAGGCGAGTCGGTCGAGGACGTCGCCCGAAAGGCGGAACAGGCTGCGGACGAAGCCCTGGCGAAGAGCGCATCGGACGGAGCCGTCCACGCAAGGCTCGTGATGATGCGCAAGGGCCAGCCGTGCGACATCGAGTTCCTCGTCGTCCCGCCCGTGGTCATCGGCCGGGCCAACGCCAGCGTCGGAGCGATCGACGTCGACCTCACGAACTACGAGGAAGGTGCGTACGTTTCCCGAAGGCACGCCAAGATCCTCATGGACGACGGCTCGTTCGTGCTCGAGGACCTCGGTTCCTCGAACGGGACGTACATCAAGCGCGAGGACTACGAGAAGATCGAGCGCACGGCGATCACAGACGGCGATGAGCTAGCGTTCGGCAACGCGAAGTTCGTGTTCCGTGTCGAACGCTAAACGATCAGGACGTCCTGCGACCCGACGTGAAGGTCGCCGACGACCGCTGCGTGCTCACCAGCTTCGACGAGGTGGCGGACGAAGGCGTCGGCCGAATCCTTCTCGACCACGGCGAGCATCCCGATCCCCATGTTGAATGCCCGGAACATCTCGGCCTCGGGCACCTTCCCGAGCCGTTGGATCTCGGTGAAAATCGGCGGCGGGGTCCATGCCGACTTTTCGATGACGGCCCTGATCCCTGTCGGAAGCACGCGGGGCAGGTTGTCGTACAAGCCCCCACCCGTGATGTGGGCGAGCACGTACAGCTCCGGGCTCTGGAGCACGCCCTTGAGTGCGTTGTAGTAGCACCTGTGCGGCCGTAGCAGGGCCTCGCCGAACGTGTCCGGCGTCCCTGGCACGATGTCGCGCACAGAGAGCCCTCCCACCTCAAAGATCGCGCGGCGGGCGAGCGAAAAGCCGTTCGTGTGGAGTCCGTCCGAGGCGATCCCGATCACGCGGTCTCCGACCTTGGCCGTCTCCCTCGGCAGCCGGTCATCATAATCCACGACACCGACGATGCAACCAACGACGTCCGACTCGCCGTCGTGGTATACGCCCGGCATCTCCGCGGTCTCTCCGCCGATGAGCGCGCACCCGACCTTGTAACACGCCTCAGCGGCACCGCTGACCACCTCCTGGAACACGCTCGACTCGAGCTGCGAACAACCGAAGTAGTCGAGGAAGAACAGCGGCTTTGCGCCCTGGCACAGGATGTCGTTGACGCAGTGGTTGACGATGTCGTGCCCGATGCCGGAATAGTCGCCGGCCATCGCGGCGACCTTGGTCTTCGTCCCCACGCCGTCGACGCTGCTCACGAGCACGGGCCGTGACATGCCCGCAAAGCTCGCCTCGAACATCGCGCCGAACCCGCCAATGCCGCCGATCACCTCCGGCCCGTGCGTTGCGGTGAACGCGTCGCGGACGTTCCGCAGCGCGCGCTGTGCAGCGTCGATGTCCACACCCGCCGCCGCATAGCGCGATTGCTCGTCGGCCATGGACGGACTTTACCCCTGGTTGAACCTGCGGACAGGGGTATCTTATGGCCCGCGAGCCGGTAGCTCAGTTGGTAGAGCATCGCCCTTTTAAGGCGTGGGTCCTGGGTTCGAGTCCCAGCCGGCTCACCACTTCCCTTCAAGCATTCGCGCGAGGAGCGTGCTGCCCGATGGGTTGCGTGTGACCCCGTATGGCTGTGCGCCGTGGCCGCCCTGCGGGCGGAGCGTCGTGACCAGGGCGCTTCCTGCCTTCACGATGTAAGGGTGCTCCTTGTAAGTGCGCGTGTCGACGCGGTTCATGAGCACCTCGTAGTCGCCGAGCCTTTCTCGCAGCCAGTCGGGATCGAGCGCGCGGTCCGGCGCGATGCCCCAGAACCGGTCCCACTGCTCCGCGAACGGGTCGAGGAGGCCGGGGGCGAACTCCTGGATGCACTCTCGCCAGAACGGCATCGGGATCGTGCCCTCGTGCTCGAGGACCGCGACGACCTTCGCGCCCGCTTTCGCTCGCGCGATCGCCTCGTCGTCCAACCTTGTGGTCAATAGGTTTTCGCCGCCTGGGAGGACGACGTCGTTGAACGCGCGGTACGGGTCGGACTTCGACCATCCAGAGAAAGCTTGCCACTCAGGCCGTTGCACGACCCATACTTGCCAGCGCGACACGACATCGGAGAGCCTTGCGTTCAAGATGTAGTCGCCTGGTGTGAGATCGACACTGACTTGACCGACTTCGTTCGGAGCGCATAACCAGACCTCGTGCGGGTCGCACTTTCCGTTCATGTGCCCCAAAGACCATTTGAGTTGGTCTTCGCTGTGCTTTGACATCACAGCGCCGACACGGAAGAAGGCTTGGCCCTCGAAGAAACATTGAGGATCGAGCCATCCTGGTCTGTTGCCTCCGTTCACCCATGGCGGACGGCGTACAGAAATGAGGAACAACATCGCTTCGCTGTTCCACTCATGCATATTGTCAAACACTTGTTGCAGATCGTCGTCGACCGTTCCACTCGTCGAGATCGG
Source organism: Fimbriimonadaceae bacterium (assembly GCA_025451715.1). Lineage (GTDB taxonomy): Bacteria > Armatimonadota > Fimbriimonadia > Fimbriimonadales > Fimbriimonadaceae > JADFMN01. The sequence goes on from JANWJY010000169.1 coordinate 11,963, forward strand.
TGTGTGTCGCCAACCCGTGACGACGTAACCCGCGACTTCGTACATCGAGCGAACGTGTTCCATCACGCGCCTTCTGATCCATGCGCCTTTCGAAACTGATGAACGCACGAGCGCCGCGTTGTCGCACTGCGTCCACCGTGATTCCTTCAATACGGTCGGCAAATCATGCTGCCATCTCACGCTCTTGTCGTTCAGCGATGCATCGTCACTGACCCAAAACGGACGGCGTTCTTTCAGCGCGCGGAGGTCGCGGTGCACGTCGAAATCGTTGAACTCCCCGAGCAAGATGGGCCCGCGCACCCTTGGCCCAAAGCGCAGGCTGTCCAGCACGACCGGGTACCAATGCGTGTCGCAATAGGGGTGGAAGTCCTGAAACGTCCCGTACTCTCTGAGGTCGCCTCCGTACATCTCTGAGCCGCCAGAGTTGTCTTTTACGAGCCCGCAGCCGGTCTCTCTCTGTACCATCTCAACCACTCGTTGGCGGAACTCGTGCGGCGTCGAAGCGCTCAGTTCGCACCCGACAGTCCAGGCGATGATCGAGCGGTGGTGGCGGTACTGCAGCACGATCCGCTCGAGCTCTGTCGCCATCGCCTCAAGCTTTTCAGCGTCGCCACTTGGATCCCACAATGGAAGTTCGAGCCATGCGAACATCCCTTCTTCATCAAGGATCTCGAAGAAACGGTGCCGCGGCACCCAGAGACAGAACTTGATCGTGTTGAAGCCCATCGACTTCGCAAGTCGCACTTCACTTCTGATCTCATCGTCGGATGGATTCGTGTGACCGAGCTCCGGATACCAACCCCACGACAACACTCCGCGCAAGTAGAACGGCTCATCATCGACAAGAATCGTCCGACCAGAAGTCTTGACCCGGCCCGCGCTCCTGCCTTCGTGTCCCGCCGTCGGATCGCTTGCACTGCGCACAACGCGCACGTCGCCATACATTCCGCCGAACGTGTTGTAAACGTACGGCAAGAAACCGCTCAGCACGTCGCGAACGGGAAACGACTCGCCGCCGTTCTTCGTCACGCGCACTTCGACCGACACAGTGCTCCCAACGAACGCGGCGAGCGGAACAGCGAACGCATCCCAGATCCCGCGATGGTCGCACACCATCTCTCCATCGAAAAGGACTTCTGCGCGATAGGAGACCCCCTCGAACACCAGCCACTCGTCAGCAAAGGAGGCAGACACAGACGACCGGTACACCGCCGGCCCCTCCCACGCCACCGGCACGTCCTGCCGCCAGGCGTGCGGCAGCGAAACCGGCCGAGGGCCGTCGCCGCAGTCCACCGTCCAGCCGGTCATCGCTCTATTGTGACCGTGCCGCTATCGCCCTCGCGGCCCAGGACGGTGATGTGGATCGGCATGAACTGCCGCACGACCCAGGCCATCGTCATCAGCCGCGGAGTCACGACGGGGGTCGTCAGAACGGTCCGCCCCTCGGCCTGCACGCCGACGAGCAAAAGCTGATCGACCAGGAAGGCGTCCACCGTGCAGTCGGTCTCGTACCACTCGGCAAACCGGTGAAAGGCCAGAGTCGCGACCTCCTCGATCGTGCCGTCCTTCCCCAGAGCGGCTGTGCCGCTGCCGAACCCGCGCTCGAACTCCGCCCAAACTGTCACGGTCGCGCCCTTGGTCTTCGAAGACAGCGTCACCACGTCGCACTCGATCTCCAGACCCTTCGACTTGCCGATCTCATCCAGGCACGCTTCGGCGGCCTCACCGACCTTCTCGCCGACGTCGCCGGTCGAGACCGCCGCCCCCATCCGCAACATCCGCCCGCGCTCCGCCCACTCGACCGAGTTCAGCGCGCTCGGCTCGACCTCGACCGCAACCTCGCCATTGGCTCCAAAGCCAAACCCGGACGTCACTAGACGCGGAAATGCATATAGCCCAAACCGCCGCATCGCGGGGAGGGTCACACGCTCGAACGCGTCGAAACCGATGGTCTTCTCGTTGTGGGTCTCAGCCATCACAGAGACCTCGCTGTAGCCGCTAGCGCGCGCCAGGATCGGGATCATCCCCGTCAGCAGGATTTGTGCGTTCCCAGGCACCTTGCCCTTCTCGTGCGCCTTCACATCGTAAGACCCGATGAGCGCGCGAGGCAGCGACTTAGGACGGAACACGAACTCTTCGGAACCCAGCCCGGCGCCCGCGACCTCCGCCCGTGTGCAGTCGCCGAGAGCGTCGATGAACGTCATGTCCTCAGAGGTCAATCCGGGTTTTCGTAGCCCACCGCGCACGCTGTGAACCGTGAGCGGCATCTGAGTGAGCGCGGACATCGCGACCGCAGTCCTGAGGAGGGCACCACCCCCTTCGCCATAGGAGCCGTTGAGCGTGACCGGATCCGGCTGGGTCGGCATCGGCACTCAGACCTTTAGCTTGAAGAAGAGGTACTCCATGATCCGCACCGTGTAGGCGAACAGGATCAGATAGGCCGCGATCATGATGATCTCGGCGTACGGAATGACGCCCTTCGTCACGCTGGTCACGTCCTCGGCGCCAGCGCTTGCCAGTCTTTCGTCCTTCACCATCACGCTGTCAGCCTGCACGAGCATGCCCTGGATGGCCTCCTTCAGCGGGCTATGGAGCACGATGTAGAGCCCGACCAGCGCGAGCAGGGAGAGGGGCAGGGCGAGCTGGTACTTGTGCTTTTGGTGCTCGTTGTAGATCACGCACTGGCGGCACCGCTCGGCCTTCTGGTTCGGCGTGAGCTTTGCGTTCTTGGGAATGTACTTCGCTGCGGCGACGATGTCGCTCGGGATGACCTTGCCCTCCATCGCGTTCTGGATAACCGACTCTTCACACATACAGCCGACCCGCTCGTTCCAGCAGGTCCGGCGCGAGTGGTAGATCGGGCACCGCTCGCGGACGAACTTGCGGCAGTAGGGCAGCTGCCAGCACTTGCCTAGGAACACGTTGCGGATGTCGCGCTCTTCCTTCATCCCCTTGCCGAACTTGAGCTGCTCGGCGCGGGCGCCCTCGCTCGCGCGGAGACGCATCCGGCCGACGAGCTCGACGAGCACAACTAAGATTCCGATGATGCCGATGGGAGCGCCAGCGTTGCCGAGTGTCTTGAGGCCGGTTCCCACGACTTCGCCTGGCTGGAGGCTAAAAGCACCGGGCAGATAGTACGTCGAAAAATAGAGCGCGCCTCCGACGATGAGCATGAGCGGGCCGAGGGTCTCCTCACCCCACCAGAGCCACGTCGCGCCGAGCGCGCAAGTGATCCCTCCAAACAGCGCGACCTTGCCGAACAGTTCGATGTTCTTGATCGCCTGTTCTTGCGCGTCTGCCGTCAGTCCAGCGCCCTTCATCAGGTTGACGACCACGATCGCGACACCGAGGAGCAGAGCGCCAGCGCCGACGAACAATAGCAGGCGTGCAAACGAGTCCAAGAAGCCCTGGACGGCGTCCGATGTGTTCGAGGAACTATAGTCGGGTCTGGACATTCTGCTAAATCTATTTCTTACTGATACGTTCTAGATAGGCTCCCGTTCTCGTATCGACTTTGATCACGTCGCCCTCGCCGATGTGGAACGGCACCTGGACCGTCGCACCAGACTCTAGTTTAGCCGGTTTCGTGGCTCCGCCGCCCACTGTATCGCCCTTGAACGCAGGGTCGGTCTGGGTTATCGCCAGCTCGACGAAGTTCGGCACTTCGTACCCCAGAACCTGCCCGTCCGCGGCCAGAGCGACGACTTCCATCTCCTCCTTAAGGTACTTAGCCCCCTCGCCGATCACGTCCGCCTCGACAGGCACCTGCTCATACGACTCCAAATCCATCAAAACAAGTTCATCGCCTTGGCGGTAGAGGAACTGGAACGGCCGCTTCTCCAGATATGCCGAGTCCATCTTTTCCCCCGCCCTGAAGGTCTTTTCGATCGTCGCGCCCGTCCTCAGGCGCTTGAGCTTCGTACGCACGAACGCCCCGCCCTTGCCGGGCTTGACGTGCTGAAAGTCGATGATTTGGCAGACCTCGCCGTCTAAATAGATCGCGAGGCCGCTCTTGAAGTCGCTTGTATCGATCGCCAACTGGGTGCACCGTCCAAAGGAAAACCCCAACAGGATATCCGTTCGGACAAGCTGAGGGCCGGGCGAGGCCCGGTTCAGTTCAAGTAAGGCACGGGGTTGACCGGAGTGCCGTTCTTCCTGACCTCGAAATGGAGGTGGGGGCCTGTCGCCAGACCTGTCGAACCGACCGATGCCACCTTCGTTCCCATGGTGACCGTCTGGCCTGCTGCGACGTGGATCACCGAACAGTGCCCGTACAGCGTCGAGATTCCACTGCCGTGGTCAATGACGACTGTGTTGCCGTAGCCGCTCATCCACCCCGCCTTGATGACCGTGCCTGACGCCGCGGCGACGATCGGCGAGCGGTTGGACGCTCCGATGTCGATCCCTTGGTGCGGACGACTGCGCTTTAAGATTGGGTGGTAACGCATACCGAACGAGCTGGTGATCGATCCGCTCGCCGGCTTGATCATCGTGCCATCGAACTTGAGCGCGCCGGCCTTGCCTTGGCTCTTCTGCTGCAACGCCTTGATTTCGGCTTCAAGCTGCTTGCTGGCGCGGTCGAACTCTGCAAACTCCCGCTCTAACTTCCGTTTCTCTTTGTCGAGGTCTTGCAGGACCTCCTTCTTCTCGTCCTGGACCTCCTCAAGCTCATTCTGCTTTTCAACGTGCTGGTTCTTCAGCACGACGATCTCTCCGATCAGTTGCTCCTGCTCGCTCTTCTTCTGCTCGATCTCGCCCTTGAGCTCCTTCAGGCTGTCGAAGAGTTCGCGGTCGTGCTTGGCGATCCTTTCGAGGAGAGTCTTTCTCTCTGCGAAGTCACCGACCGAGTCCGCCCCGACGAGGAGCGTCAAAACGCTGTGGTCCGGCTGGCGGTACATCTGCCTCAGCCGCTCTTCGACGCGAGTCTTGTAGTCGCCCATCAGTTCGGTAGCGACCGTCAGTTCTTCTTTGAGCTGGTCGCGCCTGTCCACAGAGGTCTCAAGCTTGTTCGTCGTCTGGATGATCGCGCGCTCGACGCGGGTCAGGTCTTCGTCCACCGCACGAATGTCGCGCTTGACCTTGCTGCGCTGGGCGTTGATCTTCTTGAGTTCTTGCTGGACCTTCGCTCGTTGGTCGCGAACGTCCGAGAGCTTGTCTGTGAGCTTTGTTGGATCCTGCGTCTTCGTCTGCGCGCCCACCATGAACGCGAGCACGACTGCGACCAGAATGCAAAGGAACGCCCTCATCTGACCTTTTGTCGCCGCTCCCTTACAGCGATCATTGAGCAGAGTAAACCATAGAACGCACCGATCCCCACCAAATAGGAATACGCGAGAAGCGCCGGATAGTTCGACTTGGAGTCGCCCAGGAACGCGAGGCTCTCAGACATGGACTGCACTGTGTTGTACGCCGGCCACAACACAGTGGCCGCAAGCAGGCCGCCTAGGGCGCCCTGAACGAACCCCTCGATCAGCAGAGGAACCCAAATAGTTGAGCGCGCGGCACCGACGAGTTGCATGATCCTGATCTCCTTGCTCCGAGCGACGATCGCCAGCCTGATCGAGTTGTAAATGAGAACGCCGCTGGTCAAGAGCATCATTCCACCGAGCGCGGCACCGATCAACCTGATCAGCCTTACCGCCTGATCTATGAGGTTGTACTCTTCGCGGAAGTACTCGACGCCGTCCTGTCCCGGGATCTTCTCGATCTCGGCGGCGATCTCGTCGGCCTGGCCGACGTCCCTCATAGTTACCTTATAGGCGTCCGGGAGCACGTTCTCCATCCCTTCGGTCTCAGTAGGGAACGATTGGCGGGCCTTTTCCCAGGCCTCCTCCCTCGAGACCAGCTCGACGCCGGCCACTTCCGGGATCTCCTTGATCTTCCTTCCGACCTCGAGCACCTCGGCTTCGGGAAGGTCCATCTTCATGATCGCGCGCATCTCCAGCTTGCTCGGGAGCGACTGCGCGAAGTCGAGGATGCTCATGTAGATCAGTCCCAGCCCACCGAGCAGCATCAGCGCGGTCGCGGACGTCGTGACCGCGCTGAAGGTCATCCACGTGTTGCGCCGTAGCGACGTGAAGGCCTCGGCGACCAGAAACTCAATGCGGTCAAGCATCAACGGCCTCCCCGGCGATGCGCCCGAACTCCATCTGCACGATACGCTTGCTCATTTGCTCCACCACCGCCATGTCGTGCGTCGCCACTACCACAGTCGCGCCGCGAAGGTTCAGCTCTGCGAGAAGCTGCATGATCTCCATGCTGTGCGTCGGATCCAGGTTGCCCGTCGGCTCGTCGGCCAAAAGCAGCGGCGGGTTGTTGATCAGCGCACGCCCGATCGCGACCCTCTGCTGCTCACCGCCGCTCAGCTCGTGCGGCAGCGCGTCAGCACGGTGCAGGATGTTCACGCGGTCGAGGATCTCAGGCACGGCCTTCCTAATCTCTCGCCTCGTCCTGCCGACGGCGCGCAGTGCGTATGCGACGTTCTCCCACACCGTCTTGCCGGAGAGCAGCGCGAAGTCCTGCGGCACGATCCCCATCTCCCTTCTGAGCAGCGGGACCTCTTTCTGGGTCACGGCCCGCACGTCGCGCCCGTTCAGGACCAGGCGGCCCTTGGTCACGCGGACCTCTCTCGTCAGGCACTTCAGTAGTGTCGACTTGCCAGATCCGGTCTGACCGCAAAGGAATATGAACTCGCCCTTCTGGACCTCGAGCGAAACGCCTCGGAGACCAGCGACGACGTCGCTGTACTTGACCTCGACTCGGTCGAAGAGGATGTACGGAGCCTGACCTTCCATGGCAAGGGAGCGCTGTAACAAAGGGTACCCGTGCCGGACGTTTGAGGTTCCGCAGAGACAGGCCCGATAGGTTCAACTCGGTTCGAGTCCCTAGACCCTTGACCCCAAACCCTGCATCATCTCCCAATGCTCCACACCGTCACCGAGGAACGCGTACGCGTACGCTACGGCGACACCGACCAGATGGGGCACGCCTACTACGCCAACTACCTGCTCTGGTACGAGCAGGCCCGCGGCGCATGGTGCCGCGACCGCGGCTTCACCTACAAGGGCCTTGAGGAGATGGGGTTCAAACTCCCTGTCGTCGAAGTTTGGAGCCGCTACAAGGGTGAGATCCGCTACGACGACGTCGCCGTGATCAAGGTCAAGCTTGCGGAGGTGAAGAGGTCCGCGATCAAGTTCGAGTACGAGGTCTTCAATGAGACCACAGGCCAGGACTGCACCACCGGCTACACCTGGCACGTGTTCGCCACCGGCGACCCGATCAAAGCAGTCTCCGTCCCTCCCGAGGCCCGAGAGCTCCTCATGCGGGACCCCTCGCAGTTCGACCGGCTGGAATAACTGCCGGACATTGGCCGACCCACGTAAAACACAGGGTGATCGGCCACCCCCTTGCGGCAGATAACCGAATAGGGACAATCGTCCTCCGCGGAGGCAGTCTGTGGACTTTGGGATCAACGCGAGGCTGACACAAGCCGACTACGTCGGTGTAGACCTCAATCCGGTCCGTGAGCTAAAGAAGGCGCAGGACGGAGAGAAGGTCCATGCCAAGCACCAGCCAGAGGGCGGCAATGTCGGGCGTGGCCTCCCATCGCTCGAACAACAGGCGCAGGCCCTGGAGCGGGCAAGTAAGAAGCTCGAGACAGCCGGCCAGACCGTGCACCAGGTCGAGGACCTCCTGCACGACACACTCAGCGGGTTCCGCGCGAACCGCGCCGAAAACCGCCCCCACGCCGCCAACGAGCGGCTCCTGAAGTCCGCAGATGAAACCGCCGCCGACATCGTCGGCTTCGCGAACTTTGATGATGAAGCGCTATTCCCGCCGTCCACGAGCCCGCTCAAATTTGAAGAGAAAAAGGCCCTGAACGCGTACGCAAAGCAGATCGCGGCGCACCGAGAGCAGCAAGGCAAGAACGACCCTCCCGACGTGGCCGAAGTCATCAGCCGCACGAGGGAGAAGCTCCGCGGCGATGACGGAGTGCTGCCAACGCTCGGCGAGCTAGCCATCACAGGCGTGCGCGACCCGGACAAGACCGACCGCTCGCTCAGCGGTCTAAGAGAGGACATGGCCCACTCCCGGCGAGACATCGCCAAGGTCCACCTCTACGTCCAAACCCGGCAGAACGAAGCCCTCAGCGACGAAGGGCCCGCCGACCCCCACATAGACGTCGCCTCTTGATGTCATCCCGAGGCAACGCAAGGCGCGCCCCTAACGCAGGGGTGCGCTCTTGTTTAAGGACGAGTAGGAGCAGGAAATACCCGCTGCTCCTACTCGTTCCTCAGATCACTCCTTTCGCTCGAAGCTCCGGATAGTGGCACGCCTTGAACTTCTTCCCGCTGCCGCAAGGGCACGGGTCGTTGCGGCCGACCTTGCTCCAGTCCTGCGTCGACGAGTCGTAATCGGTGCTGCCGTTCGTCACGGGCGCGGCGGCCATAGCGGGCGCGTCCACTCGCTGCATCTGCGGCTGTTGCTGCTGCGACACCGGCTCGCGACGCACCTGCGCCATGTAGATCATCCGCACAGCCTGATCCTGGATCGCCCGCTGCGTGTGGTCGAAGAGGTCGTGCGTCTCGCGCTTGTACGCGATCAGCGGGTCCGTCTGCGCGTAGCTGCGGAGACTGATGCCCTCCCGGATGTAGTCGATCATCTGCAGGTGCGCCATCCAGTTGTCGTTCACCGACTGGAGCATCACGTGCCGCTCGATCTGCGGCATGATCTCGTCGCCGACTTCCTCGAGCTTGGCCTCGTAGGCCTTCATCGCGATGTCCATGCAGAACTCCTCGAGCTCGCCGATCGGGTCTTTCGACTCGATGTCCGCGAGCGTCGCGTGGTCCACCAGCGGGAACATCGAAGCCAGCCGCTCGTACACGCGCTTGTGGTCGAACGTGCGATGCCCCTCTTCGTCGTAGACCCACGCGTCCTCGATCGCGCTCTGCACCACGACCTTGATCCCTTTCTGGATGTCCTTGCGGCAGTCGCGGCCGAGAAGGATCTCGCGGCGCATCGCATAGATGTGCTCGCGCTGGGCGTTCAGCACGTCGTCGTACTCGAGCACGTGCTTTCTCGCTTCGAAGTAGTGGTTCTCGATCCGTTCCTGCGTCTTCAGGATCATCCCCGTGATGAACTTCGCGCGGACCTCTTCCATCGTCGGCCACGCCTTCAGAATCGGGTTCTCCAGCATTTTCGGGTTGAACACCTTCCAGAGCTGGTCCTCCAAGCTGACGAAATACCGGCTCTCGCCAGGGTCGCCCTGACGTCCCGCACGGCCTCGGAGCTGATTGTCGATGCGCCTGCTCTCGTGCCGCTCGGAGCCCAGGATGAACAGGCCGCCTAGCGCGACGACCTCTTTCGCGAGCCCGCGCCGCTCCTGGTCGTCGAGCGGCAGCGGCGGCGCCGCACGCTCCTTTCCACCGCGACGGAAACTCAAGAACGTGTCGGCGAACTCGCTCGCGATCCCGCCGTCCTCGGCCTCCTGCGCGCGCGCCATCGTGACGTTCTCGTCGGCTACGCGGCCGCCAAGCAGGATGTCCACACCGCGACCGGCCATGTTTGTCGCGATCGTGATCGCGCCCTTGCGGCCCGCCTCGCTGATGATCGCCGCCTCACGCTCGTGGTACTTCGCGTTCAGGACGTTGTGCGGGATTCCGTGCTTGAGCGCCTCCTCGAAGTAACCCTTGTTCTCCTTTGGAAGTTGGTGCTTGTTCAAGAACCACTCGGCAGCCTCGTCGCTCAGTGCGTTTCCGCTCATGTTCGCCGTGGCGAGCACGGTCGTGATCTGCTTGAGCGTCAGCTCCTCGAGGTTAGTGTCGTACAGCTTCTTGCCGGCGTCGCCGACCGCCTTGCTCACTGACTTTTCGCTTTGCATCTTCTCGAACAGCATGTCGGCCAACAACAGCTTCTGCAGGCTGTCGGCCGTGAGCCTCGTCGAGACCTTCTCCGACATCTCGATCGAGCGCGTGCCCACGAGCACCGGCTGTTGCTTCGTCCAAAGGCGCAAAAGCTCGCGCGCGATCCCGCGGTACTTGACGTCGAGCGTCTTGTAGACCACGTCCTCCTGGTCGACCCTCACCATCGGCCGGTGCGTCGGGACCGACACCACGTCCAGGCCGTAGATCTTGCGGAACTCGTCCTCTTCCGTCTTGGCTGTTCCCGTCATGCCAGAGAGCTTGTGGTACATGCGGAACAGGTTCTGGAACGTGATCGTCGCTACCGTCTGGCTCTCGCGCTGGACAGGCACTGCCTCCTTCGCCTCCAGCGCCTGGTGCAGGCCGTCCGAGTACCGCCGGCCGAACATCATGCGGCCCGTGTTCTCGTCCACGATCACCACCTCGTTGTTGCGCACGACGTAGTCGGTGTCCTTCTTGAACAGCCCATAAGCCTTAATCGAAGCGTTCAAGTGGTGCATCAGCTTCGGGTCCTCGGCGATAGAACCGATCCCGAGCGTCTCCTCGACCAGATCCATTCCCTCCTCGGTCAATGACGCGCTGTGCGACTTGCTGTCCGATACGTAGTGGACTCCCGGCTCCTCCACCTGGTCCATCGTGCCGCCCTTGAGGCCGCGCACGATCTTGTCCACCTGCGTGTAGACCGAGGTGTCCTGGTTCGAAGGGCCACTGATGATGTGGGGTGTGCGCGCCTCGTCGATCAGGATCGAGTCCACCTCGTCGACGATCGCGTAGTGCAGCTCGCGCATCGAGAGGTGCTCCACGCGGAACGCCATGTTGTCGCGCAGGTAGTCGAACCCGAACTCGTGGTTCGTGCCGTACGTGATGTCCTGCAGGTAGGCCTCGCGCCGCGAGCACGGACGCAGGTGCGTGTAACGCGGGTCCTCGTGGTGGTATCCGGGCTCGTAGACATAGCTGCCGCCCAGCTCGTCCGAGTCCTGGCTCTGGCCCTGGATGACGCCGACGGTCATCCCGCGCGTGTGGTAGCTCGGCCCCATCCACACCGCGTCGCGTCGTGCGAGGTAGGCGTTCACCGTGACGAGGTGCGCGCCGCGCCCGCTCAGCGCGTTCAGGTACATCGGTGCGACGGCGACGAGCGTCTTGCCCTCACCGGTCTTCATCTCTGCGATGCGCCCCTGGTGCAGCACCACGCCGCCGATGAGCTGCACGTCGAACAGGCGCATGTTCAGCTTTCTGCGGCTCACTTCGCGCACGACGGCGAACGCTTCCGGAAGGATCGACTCGAGGCTCTTGCCCTCCTCGATCCTCTTCTTGAACTCGGGGGTCTTTGCGGCGAGCTGCTCGTCGCTCATCGCCTGGATCTCCTCCTCCATGGCGTTGATCTGCTCTGCTATCGGCGTGATCGACTTGACTTCTTTTTCGCTCTGGTCAAAGAGCTTTCGTAGGGTCTCTATCATTTTCGTGTTCGGTCAACGGTCTCTGGTCTGACGACAAGGCGCACGGGTGCCGTGCTTTGCGAGGTCAGATTGCAGAGGGGCCGTCGCGGGGCCGCACGGAGGCGGTCCAACCGACACTGAGAAGTCCGGCGTCAACGTCCGGCGGATCGACCGACGCCCGTTCCAGGGCTCCGGCCTCCATGGCCGCGGCGGGGGTCTCCACCCCGACCGCGCTAAAGACTTGGATCCAGAACGCGAGGTCGACGCCCGACTGGGCGGCGAGCACGGTCTCAAGCTCCTCTTGAACCTGCACGGCGTGGGCCCGGTGGGCCAGATCCAGCAGCGCCTGCTGTTGGCGCACGGTGAGGCCATCGCCCCCCGCGCCCTGCAACAGCAGGAACATCACTACCGGAATCAGATTGAACATCGCCGTACTGCTCTCTTAACCCATTATGATCGGTCGGAGTTTCGGGCTCGGGTAGGGTCTAGGGCGGTCGGGCTGGCTCGGCTCCTACCCCTCTCACGTCCCAGGCCGGTACTCCCATGTTCCGCCCACCTTCTTCCTCAGCTCCTCAAGCGTCGGCAGCAGGTTCGCGCGGGGCTGAACGGCGGCGTCCGGTACTCCGTCGGAGAGGTACTCGGACCATTCCCGGAGCGCGTCGGTGCCCTTGATCTTCAGAGCTGGATCGAGCAGCCCCGCAAACGTCGCAGCGAGCGTCGCGAGCGGGCCGCGGGCAATCACTTCGACGTTTGCCGAGCGCGAACGCAACGCAGATGCGGCGCGAGCAATGGACGCTCCACCGATGTAAGCCACGGAGCGCCCGAGATAAACCGGATACCGCAGCTCGATCCCGCTCAGCTCTCCTATGCCGAGCAGGTCGAAGTAGAAACTCACGTATCCGGTAGCAGGCGGGGTGAGACCGATCTCGGCAGACTTGCCGTCGTCGCTCACATAGATTCGAACACCGCGAATCGTCGCTGTGTTCGTGACCAAGACCCCCGGCACAGACAACCCCGGCTCGCCGAAGAACGTCACCGTCTTCTTGTTCCCCTCGCCACGCTCGTTCCACCCGATGTCGCCCATCACGGGTCGACCGCCGTTCACCTCGAACACCCGCTCGACCTTCGGCCGCTCCTTGGCGTCCGCCGCGTTCTTCAAGTACTCCAATGAAAGCTCGCGCATCGT
>JANWJY010000170.1 GCA_025451715.1 Fimbriimonadaceae bacterium
GACCGGCCCGCGCTTTGGAACCAAACGCTCGCGACGCAGCACCTACAACGACCGGCAGTTCTTCTTCGCACAGCTTGGTGGCTTGTTGCGCTCCGGCATTTCTCCCGCAGACGCGCTCCATACGATCCTCGCGCGATCGAACCAGGACCGGTTTCGGGCACAGGTTGATGACATGGCGAAGATGTGTGCGGACGGAATGAGCCTCGCGGAGGCGATGGAACACTATCCGAACATGTTTCCAAAGGGGACGGTGGGAGCAGTGCGGGCGGGTGAGACCGGCGGCTACTTGCCCGAGGCCTGCGAGACGCTTTCGACACAGCAAAAGGAGACGCGTCGGGTATTCAACATGTTCGCGATGCTGCTCATCGCGCTACCTTGGTGCATCTTCTTGATGCTGCTAGCAGGTTCGGTCGCGTTCGGAATCAACAGCGCCTTCCAGCCGCTGCTCGACAATCCTGCTGGCGGAACATTCGAAGAAGGGGTGAGCGGATCAGTGAAGGGAATCATCGGAGTGCTCTTCGTCTTGACCTTTGGTGGGGGTTGGGCGGCGTACTTCATTGGCCGGTCCGAGAGGTTTCGATCGTTCAGACATCGTGTCGGACTTGCGATGCCAATGTTCAAGCGCCGCGCCCTCAACGAGAACCTTGCGCACTTCAGTTACCACCTTGGGCGCCTGGCGAAGTCTGGGCTTAGTCCGTTCGCGTCGTGGCAGCTTGCCGCGAAGGCGGCTCCGAACGATGCTTATTCTGAGCGTGTCCTCAAGCTCTCAGAGAGCCTGAATGAGCAGACGAGGCTTTCTGAACTGCTGTACAGGTCAAAGCTCTTTCCGCGCGAGACGGCACAGCTCGTCGAGACCGGCGAAATGACTGGCGACCTGCCAAACGCTCTCGACCAGGTCATGGACTTTGGCCGCGAGAGAGAGAAGCAGGCGAACCTGTACATCGGCATCAAGGCTGGGTGCTGGACCGTCATGGTCTTTACAGTTGGCGGCCTGGTCGTACTCATGATCATCTACGTGACCTACATCATGAACATTGGGAAGATGATGGAGGTGGAATAGCAGTGCCGATCTTTCAATACAGCGGCACGACATCTGAGGGCAAGACAGAGCGAGGCATGATGCAGGGCGACTCGATGGAGTCGGTCGCTAAGCGGCTCGAAGAAAAGGGCGTGCGCGTCGAACAGATCGGCGTCGCGCAATCGCAAGATCCGTTGAACCAGGGTGGGGCGAGGGCGCCCACATTTGAACGGCCGAGCTACATGTCTCAGTCCGTCGAAGTGTCGACCAAAGTCCGGATGGAAGAGCTGCAGTTCTTCTTCACCCAACTCGGCACCATGCTGAACGCGGGTATCAGCGGCGGCGATGCGCTCAATACTCTCGGCAACCAATCGAGTCCTCGACTCAGACGCGTGCTGCACGAGACGCGCGACCTCGCGATGGCCGGCAAGCCGATCAGTGACGGATTCATCCGACACCCCGAAGTGTTCACGCCTCTCATGATGGCGATGGTGCGCGCAGGCGAGCGCGGCGGCTTCTTGGTCGACCAGTGCAGGAACATGTCGGAGTACATCCGCCGCGAGATCGAGCTGCGGAACATGATCAGGCGAGAGACCGCGTATCCGAAGCTCGTGATCATCATGTCGATCCTGATCATATTCGCGGCGAACACGATCATCGAGGCCTATGGTCAGCCGGGCGCACAAAAACTGTGGTCTCCCTTTACGTCAATTGCGAACTGGATCATCATTGGACCGGTCATAGGGTTGATCTGGTACTACTTCAAGGTCGTCAAGAAACAGCCGCTGGCACAATACAAGTGGGACAAAGGCGTGCTTAAGATCCCGTACATTGGTCCGACGAGCCACGGGTTCGCAATGGCGAAGTTCGGCCGTTCGTTCGGTGCCCTATACAGGGCTGGCGTCTCCGTAGGAGAGGCGATCAAGCTCTCGGCGGACGCGTGCGGAAACGAGTACGTGCGCGCTCAGATCTATCCCGCAGCGCGGGAGATTGAGAATGGAGGCACCATCACCGACGCGTTCGGGAGGACTGGCGTGTTCTCGCAAATGGTGCTCGACATGACCCGAACGGGCGAAGTGACAGGCGACGTCGACGCGATGCTCATTAAAGTGTCGGAATACTACGAGGAGGAAGGCGCGGTTCGTGCGAAGCAGGCCGCGATTGTCCTCGGTGTCGTCGTTTTCGTCGCGGTCGCGATCTACGTTCTCATCATCCTGATCAAGTTCTATTCTGAGTACTTTGGCGGACTTACGAGCGGTGCTTAGCAGCGATGCGCGACCACTACGAGACGCTCGGGATATCTGAAACGGCGACGGCCGAGGAGGTGAGGTCGGCTTTCCGCAAGATCGCGCGCGAACACCACCCGGACGTGTCCTCCTCGCACGAGTCGAAGGACGCGTTCTTGCAGGCCAAAGAAGCTTACGAGGTGCTCAGCGATCCCGACCGCCGCCGAACTTACGACCTTTCGCTCGGGCACTCGCGACAGTCGGAGGCGAACAGGCGCCGCGCGCAGGAGCAATCCAGCGAGAAGGCGAAGAGGCGCATGCAGCAGGCGTCGGAAGAGCGGGTTTCGTCCGCGGAAGTGCTTCGGATGAGCATGCTTTTGAACAGCCACCGCTTCCGCGAGGCCGAGGCGGTCGCGCGAGAGGTGCTGCGGATCGAGCCGAAGTCGGCGGTGGCGTACGCGACGCTCGCCGAAGCGGCGAAGGTGCGCGGGGATCTGGACTCTGCCGCACGTTACTTCGCGTACGCGGCGCAGTACGCGCCGGACAACCGGCTCTACCGGGAGAGGTCGGTCGAGGCGCAAGCTGCGCTGGAGCGCCGGGCGCAGAACGATCCGCAGCGCATTCAACGCAACGCGCCGATCGCGATCGGCGGAGGGCTTTTTGTAGTGCTGGCTTCTTCTCTCTACGTTGTTCTGGCCGCAGAGCCACCCGCGTTTCCGTCCGTGAGGCCGATCGCGGCGTGGCCGATGTCCTTATTGTTCATGTTGGTGGTCGCGGGGCTCTCTGTTGGCGTCTCGTTGTCGATCGCAGGGGTGCTGGACGTGTACGACGCGAACCGCGGGTCGGCAGTGATGCGGGTCGCACCTGCGACCGCGTTAGGGGCGGTGGCGATCGTGAACTTCTGGGTAGCGCTCGCGTTCTATGTGCTGGTCGGCATGACGCAGAACGCGTTCAACGCCTCGATGTCTCGTCTGATGGGCGGGGTTTTCGGCGCGCTGATGGTCTTCACCGTCGCGGCGTGGAACCTGAACTCCGAGGCTGCTACGCAGACTCTCGTTTGGGGCGGGAACGTGCTGTACATCGCTGCCGCGGTCGGGTGGTTCGTCGCGGACAGCCTCAAGAGGTAGTGCAGGGTGCAGAGAGCTGAGAGCTGAGAGCTGAGAGCTGAGAGTAGAGTGGTTACTAAACGCAGAAAGAGAGTTCTGGCGATCGCAGGTGCGGAAGCGGGTGCCATCCTAGTGCTCGCTACCGTTGCCTGGTATGCATTTGCTGCTCGCCCCTCATTTCACCGCAATCTTGATCACATAGTCAGCAGGGCCGGGTTTGAGCGCACAGGGCAGGTCGCTGGTGTCCAGCAGCCCAGTGGAGATTTCATCTACGACGAGGCGTTTTGGAGTGTGCCTCTTTCAGTCGACGATTCACTCAAACTTGCGAAGCACATCATGCGTGAGTGCGAAGGATGCGAGCTTGTGGACGGAGCGACACCTGGCGACTGGGAGATCAAGACGACGGTCGAACAGGATCCGGTCGTTTCGATCAAACTCCGACGAGCAATTTCAGAGGGTTCGCTCTATCCTGGACAGCCGGAAGGTGCGACGGTCACCGTAAATTCTTGGAAGCTGCGGCCGCCGGACTTCTGGGACAGAGTTTTGGACTTAGTCGGTTATTGATCGTTGCCAGTATCCTCCGATTGTGCAGAGACGCATCGCGCTAGCGACCTGTCGACGATTGCCCGAGCCCGATCCCGACGAACAGATGACGCTCGACGTACTGCGCGCCGCAGGGTTCGACGCATCGATGCTCGCGTGGAACGGCGATCAAGGGCCGGAGGGCTTCGACGCCGTGGTGTTGCGATCGACGTGGGACTACTATCTTTCGCCCGATGAGTTCCGATCTTGGCTGTTGCGCGTCGATTCGAGCTGCCGTTTGTTCAATCCTCTGGCGGTCGTGCTTTCCAACTTGCACAAGAGCTATCTGTTCGCGCTCGAATCTCGCAGCGTGCCGGTCGTTCCAACCGTGCTGGTGCCCAGGGGCACGAGCTACGTCTCGGGTGGGATCGACGAGTCGAGTGGACTCGTTGTGAAGCCCGCAGTCGGGGCGTCGTCCTGGAAGACTAGGGTCTTCCGTTCAGACGCCCTTGCTGGATCCATCGAATATGTACAGGTACTAGTCCAAGACATGGACGTACTCGTGCAGCCATTTCTCTCAAGCGTCGAACGTGGAGGCGAGCGGTCGCTGGTGTGGATCGATGGCGAGTTCACCCACAAGATCGTGAAACGCCCGCGTTTCGAGGGCTCCGACGAGTCGGTTTCGGCGGCCGAGCCGCTGACTGGCTGCGAGCGCGAATCTGGGGAGTCGGCGGTGGCGGCGTACATGGACTGGATTGCTGGCGAGCAGCCTTTGTACGCGCGCGTGGACGTCATGGAGACAGACGACGGACGCACGGTGGTCTCGGAGGTCGAGATGACCGAGCCGTCGCTGTACTTTCTGCAGGAGCCACGTGCGCTGGACCGGTTTGTCGCGGGAATCCGTGCGAGGCTCGCGTAGAACGCACGGGTATTGCGCACGATCGATCGCGCTACCCATGCCGCCCAGTCATACTCTTTACTCATGAGCCAAGAGACTTGGGACGCGGTCGACACGTACATCAACACGACGTTCGTTCACGAGGACGACGCGCTAAGGCAGGCCGCGGCGGACAGCGTGGCGGCTGGGCTCCCTTCAATCGCTGTGACGCCCGCGCACGGGAAGATGCTGCACTTGTTCGCGCGGATGGTCGGCGCGTCGCGGATCCTGGAGATCGGGACATTGGGCGGGTACAGCGCGATCTGGTTGGCGAGGGCTTTGCCACCTGGCGGTCGGCTGACCACGTTGGAGATTTCGGAGAAGCACGCGGCGGTCGCGCAGGCGAACCTCGTCCGCGCTGGTGTGTCTGAGAGCGTCGAGATCGTCATCGCGCCCGCGATCCAAACGCTTCAGACGCTTACCGGCCCGTTCGACTTCTTCTTCATCGACGCGGACAAGGAGAGCACGGCGGACTACTTCGCCCACGCGGTGCGCCTGTCGCGGCCGGGGAGCGTGATCGTTGTCGACAACGTAGTGCGCAAGGGGGAGGTGGTCGACGCGTCGAGCGAGAGCACGATGGTGAA
>JANWJY010000171.1 GCA_025451715.1 Fimbriimonadaceae bacterium
ACATTGCTAAATCCTCAATGTCGTATAACGGCTCACACCGAGCCTGCCCACGCTGTGCGAATTGCGGGTTATTCCTTGGCGCCCAACTCTGGGCCATCCATTGCGAAGCGTGTCACGGTTCCAAGGGCCGCAGAGTCACCCCTCCCCCTTGGGACTGGCCCCGTCGACTCGCGAAGCGATCGACCGGCGCCAGGTTAGGGAGAGGGTGTCAACTGTGGCAGTCGTTTCCTCATCCCCTGCTCCCCCTACCTCCGGAACGTCAGGGTGTACCCCTTGACGCCCGGGTCTGGGCCGCTCATCACGCCAGGCTCCTCGAGCTTGAGCTTGTACGTCCCCGAGAACGCCGGCCCGCCCGATGCGCTCTGGCGGGCTGGCAGCGTCAGCGTCACAGCGTCGCCCGAGACGCTCCACGTCCCCTCGATCGGCCCGTCCAGGTCGAACACGGCCTTGCCGCCAGCCTGAAGTTCGAGCTTGATCTCCTTGTTCTGCCCCACCTGGTCCGCGAGGAAAGTCGCCTGCTCGCTCTCCCCGCTCGCGTCGTTCTGCATCGCTTCGTAGGTCATCTCCGCCCGGCCCGTCCACGAGCCGACCAGGTCAGCCTCCTTCACGCCTTTGCCACAGCCGCCGAAAACCAAGCACAAGGGCAGGAGCCAGATACGCTTCATCACACGGAAGCCTACCAAACCCCGCCGAGGTCCTATCGAGAAAACACCCCGATTTGAACCTGGCAGCTAGGACCATACCCCGAAACACTTGACAAAGTCGCTACCATCGGGTATAGTGAAACATCCCCTAACCAACCAGCTGGGCTGGAGACAATTTACAACAAGGCAAGTATCGAGAGCGGCCACGGTCGCCTCGCGTTCAGCGATTGGCACGGTCTCTGAGTTCCCATTTTCCGTCATGTTCCGCAGGTTCAAATTCCCCTTTTAAAATGGGAATTCTCGCACTTTTTGAACCTACGGGCCGATGAGGGTGCGACGGTACAATCCCGACTCGAATGGACTACCGCCGAACCTACGTCCGCGACCTGCTCAAGTCGCAGCCAGGCGGCTCCGTGAGCGCGTACGGGTGGGTCAAGACCCGGCGCGACAGCAAGGGGGTCCACTTCGTCCAGCTCAACGACGGCTCCTGCTTCGCCGACCTGCAGGTGGTCCTCGAGGCTGGCTCGATCCCCGATTCTGAGCTCAAAAAGGTCACGACCGGCGCCTGCGTCCGCTTCGACGGCTCTCTGGTCGAGTCCCCCGGCGAGGGCCAGGCGGTCGAGCTCAAGGCGACGGCCCTCGAGGTCTTCGGCCCCGCCGACCCCGAGAGCTACCCGCTCCAGAAGAAGGGCGCGACCATGGAGTTCCTGCGCGAGATCGCCCACCTCCGTGTCCGCGGCAACACCTTTGGCGCGGTCAGCCGGGTGAGGAACAGGGCCGCCTGGGCGGTCCACAAGTTCTTCCAGGACCGCGGGTTCTCGTGGGTGCACACCCCGATGATCACCGCGAGCGACGCCGAGGGCGCCGGCGCGATGTTCCACGTCTCGACGTCGCTCGAAGTCAAAAACGGGAAATACGCGCTCAAGAGCGACGACCCCGCCCAGGACTTCTTCGGCAAACCCTCGTTCCTCACCGTCAGCGGACAACTGAACATCGAGACGCACGTGCTCGGCCTGACCAACGTGTACCCGTTCTCGCCGTGCTTCCGAGCGGAGAACTCGAACACCGCGCGGCACCTGAGCGAGTTCTGGATGATCGAGCCAGAGCAGGCGTTCTGCGACATCGAGGGCAACATGAACCTCGCCGAAGAGTTCGTGCGCGAAGTGATCCAAGACGCGCTCGACAACCAGACCGACGACCTCGCGTTCTTCGACCAGCGCATCGAGCCGGGACTGATCAAGACCCTGGAGCACGTCGCGGGGTCGAGCTTCGAACGAATCACCTACACAGACGCAGTAGAGATGCTGCGAGCGAGCGGGGAGAGCTTCGAGTTCCCCGTCTCCTGGGGCTGCGACCTGCAGAGCGAGCACGAGCGATGGCTGACAGAGAAGAAGATCGGCAAGCCGGTAATCGTCACGGACTACCCGAAGGAGATCAAGGCGTTCTACATGTACCAGAACGACGACGGCAAGACGGTGCGCGCGATGGACGTGCTGGTGCCCCGGATCGGCGAGCTGATCGGCGGTTCGCAGCGCGAGGACCGGCTCGACCGGCTGGAAAGGCGGATCGATGAAATGGGACTTCCGAAGGAGGCGTACTGGTGGTACCTCGACCTGCGGCGTTTCGGCTCCGCACCGCACGCGGGCTTCGGCCTTGGCTTCGAGCGGCTGATCATGTACCTGACCGGCATGAAGAACATCCGCGACGTGATCCCGTTCCACCGCGCCGTCGGCCAGGCGGAGTTCTAGTTGCTCAAGATCTTCAAGGGCTTCGATCCTCGCCTCGCCGCTGAGCTCAAGCGTCAGCGCAAGTCGATCATCAAGGGCCTGCTGTGCGTCGGGATGGGCGCGCTGCTCACAGCCGCGACTATCCCGCTGACGGAAAAGGCGATCCGCGCGATCGGCGACGCGGCGCCCGTCCGCACCGATGTGCGAGAGGAGCGCTATGGCGACAAGCAGCTCGCCGAGGCGTTCGGAATCAGCATTGGGCGTGCGAGAGAGGTTCTCACCAAATACCGCGGGCAGCGAGACGCCCTGCCCTCGTCTTGGGAGCTCTCGAGCGAATTTGGAATCTCGCAGGAGGAAGCCGAGAGAAAGCTGTACCGTGCAGATCTCCTGCTATCGCCGATGGAAGCTGCGGACCAAGTCGAAAGGCGGCAGGACGACGCGATCAGGACGCTCGGAATCATCTGCCTGATCGTGGTCGGCGTGTTCGGGTTGAAGTACTTCTTTACCCGCGGGCAGACGTTCTATCTCAGCCGCGCAGCCACGCGGCTGGCGAGCGAGCTGCGCATGAAGCTGTACGACAAGCTCCAGAGAATGCCGGTCACCTACTTCAACGAAAGGCGCACAGGATCGATCCAAAGCGTTCTGACAAACGACGTAAACGTCTACCAGAACGCGGTCAACCTCATCCGCGACTCGATCGACGGGCCGTTCAAGGCGCTCGCCGCACTGGTCACGATCTTCGTGATCCAGTGGCAGTTGGCAATCGTGGCTATGCTGTTCATCCCGGTGCTCGCCTGGTTCGTGCAGCGCAACGGCCGCAGGATGCGAGAGGCGCAGGGTCGGGTCCAAGACGACCTCGCCGTGCTGACCGGCGTGACGCAGGAAGCGCTGACTGGGGCACGGGTCATCAAGGCCTTCGCGGCGGAGTCCAGGATGTCGAAGATCTACAACGCTCTGGTCGAGCAGACCTTCGCGAGCCAGATCAGGGCCGTCAAGCGGTTTTCAAAGCTCCGGCCGATCGTGGAGCTGGTCGGCGCGGTGTCGCTCGCGACGATCCTCTACATCTGCGGCTACATGGCAAAGGACGGCACACTACAAGTCTCGGAGATCGTGGCTCTGACGCTCGCACTGGACATCATCAACCAGGGAGCGCGCGCGCTCAGCAACGTGAACAACACGTACAACACTGTGCAGGCTGCGGCGAAGCGCATCTACGGCGAAATCCTCGACGCACCGGAAGAGGCCGTCGACGATCCCGGGCAGAGGATCCTCGAATCGGCGACTGGACGAATCGAGTTCGAGAACGTGAGCTTCACCTACCCCGACGGAACCGTCGCGCTGAAGGGCGTGAGCTTTGTGATCGAGCCTGGAACGTCCCTCGCGCTGGTCGGGCCGAGCGGCGCGGGCAAGACCACGATCGCAGACCTGCTCCTGAGGTTTTACGATCCGACCGACGGCCGCATCCTGTTCGACGGCGTCGACATCCGCGAGCTGAAGGGCCAGTGGTACCGCGCGCAGATCGGCGTCGTGCCACAGCAGACGTTCCTCTTCGCCGGAACGATCGCAGACAACCTCAGACTCGGTGCCCCCGACGCGAGCGACGAGCAGATCCATAGAGCTGCAATGGCGGCGCACGCGGACGTGTTCATCGAGCAAACGCCAGACAAGTACGAAACTGTCATGGGAGAGCGCGGCGTGCGGCTGAGCGGCGGAGAGGGGCAGCGGCTCGCGATCGCCAGGGCGCTCGTCCGCGAACCAAAGGTTCTTCTGCTCGATGAGGCGACGAGCAACCTCGACGCGCAGAGCGAGCAGATGGTGACCGAGGCGCTCGGCGAGATAATGCAGACGCGCACGACGCTGTTCATCGCGCACCGCCTGACGACAGCATCGCGAGCGTCGAAGATCCTGGTGCTGCGCCGCGGCGAGAAGCTCGAGTACGGCTCACACGAGGAGCTGATGGCGAAGGCTGGCGCCTATTCAGGAATGTACAAGGCTTTTACGAGCGGGGTTCTTGCCGATGACCTCGGTTGAACTGCGCGACGTCACGTGCGGCTACGGCCCGCAAAGGGTGCTCGACGGCGTCAGGTTCTCGTTCGGCGCAGGCGAGGTCGTCGCGCTCGTCGGTGCGAACGGCACCGGAAAGTCCACGCTAATGAAGACCATCGCGGGCGCGATCCGACCGCTGGGTGGAAACGTGCTGATCGGCGGCGAAGACCTGCGCCAGATGACAAAGAGGCAGACCGCTCTAAGGATCGGCTATGTGCCGCAGATCGAGTCGCCAGCGTTCGACTTTACAGTCGGCGAAATCGTACTCATGGGACGCATGCCTCACTCTGAGGGGCTGTTCGAGACTAAGGAGGACCGCGAAGCGGCCGATGGGGCGATGGCGCGCGCCGATTGCCTCGGCCTCAAGCACCGGCCGAAGAGCGAGCTGAGCGGCGGCGAGGGCCAGCGCGTTCGGATCGCGCGCGCGCTCGCGCAAGAGGCGCCGGTGATGCTGATGGACGAGCCCACGACACACCTCGACGTCCGGCACCAAATCGACATCGGCCGCCTGGTGCGCGACCTGGCTCGGGATGGAAAGACGATCCTGGTCGCGGTGCACGACCTAAACTGGGCGGCCGCGTTCACAACGCGTGCGATCGTCCTTGGCGAAGGCAGGATGCTGCTCGACGGGCCGATGCCGGAGACGCTGGAGAGCGATGTCGTCGACCGGGCTTTCGGCGTAGAGTTCGTGAGGATCAGAGAACGCGGGCTCCGACTGTTCGCAGACGATGAGAGTTGAGTACAAAGAGGGCACCGTCTCAAAGGCGCCCTCTGCAAGTCAAGTTACTTCGGATCTGTTCGCTTGCCTGTGCCCTGGTTGGCGTTGACCTTTTGATAGGACTCGTCGTCGTACCAGTGCGCCGAAGTCGTGTTCGTGACAAATGGCTGCTTTGTGACCTTTGTGCTCGGAAGCTGGATGCTCGGCGTCTCAGGATTGACAACAGCAGCAACAGGCTGCTCGCTCCCGGAATTGAACGACTGCTCCATCTTTTGGAGGAGGACTCCCTCAGGGAGCACTTCTGCGCTCGGTCGCTCGCTGACCTTCTTGAGCGCTTCCCGGTTGGGCGCCGCGATCTCTTGGATCCCGCCGCCCGGATTGCGAAGATATTCGGTCATGTTGATCGCGATCAGCACGAGTACGAGCGTGCCAACGATCGAGACCATGAGGATCGGGGCCTTCTTATTATTCATTGTTATGTATGCTCCGGAGCTCGGTCAGCGTCTAAACTTGCCCTTGAGGCGGTTGTAGCAAATTCTACGCCAATTCTCCTAGGAACCCCGCATGCCCGAGCCCTTGGTCGCCCTGGACGCCCGGCTCCTGACTG
>JANWJY010000172.1 GCA_025451715.1 Fimbriimonadaceae bacterium
GATCGTGAACGCGGGCCCGGCCAGGCGCCCTGCCTGGGCAAGGTCGAACGCCGGCACGTGCATAGCTGGCAGCCCTTGCGGTATCCCGCCGAACATCGTGTCGATGGTCTCAATGGGCAGCTTCAATGCGAACGAAACGGCCGTGGCGATGAAGAGCACGAGGATCGATATCGGCACCTTGTTCGCCCATATCCGGAACGCCACCAGCACGGCGAGACATGTCACCGACAGCACCGTCGCCGCGATGTTTAGCGTGGCCCAGGAGTCCGCGATAGAGACCAGCCGCGGCACGAACTCACCGGGAACCTTTGGAATCTCAAGCCCAAAGAAGTCCTTGATCTGCGTGCTCGCGATCAGCACGGCGATGCCGTTCGTGAAACCCACCACGACCGGTCGTGGAATGTAGTCGACCGCGCTGCCCCGCCCCGTCGCGCCGAGCACGATCAGGATGAGTCCCGCCATCAGCGTCGCGATCGCAAGCCCCGGTACGCCGTGCTCCTGCACGATCCCGTAGACGATTACGACGAATGCGCCTGTCGGTCCCGCTATCTGCGTCCTGCTGCCGCCGAGCATCGAGACCAGAAACCCAGCGACGATCGCGCAATAGATCCCAGCCTCAGGCTTGACGCCGCTGCTGATGGCGAACGCCATCGCCAAGGGGAGCGCGACGAGCCCGACTGTCACGCCGGCTACCAGGTCGTGTGCAAACGTCTTCCCCGTGTAGCCGCAGAGGCTGTGCAGGAGCTTCGGTGCCCAATCGGGCAGCGGCGCACGACCGTTTTTCAAAATCAGGTTGTCATTCTACTTATGAACCCTCTGTTTCGTCATCGTCGGCCAGTCGCCCGTGACGAAACGTAGGGGGCAATTGATCAAAACCTGTACCCGACCATCAGAGCCGGGCTCTTAAGGTCGATCAGGTAAGCGCCATAAAGCATCTGCCCGGCCGAGTAGACCGCGAACGGATGCTCCTGATGTCCATCGAGCTGCATACCGATTGCAAGCCCTGATTCGAGCGAATACTTCACTCCACCAAGGAGGTGAGTGTGCGGCTCGTTCGAGCGGAAACCCACTCCGAGATAGGCATTGAAGGGACCGATGTTCTTTTCGAGCGTCGCACTATAGCCAGGGTTCCCCGTGCCGATCCCCTGCACGCCGACACTGGCGTTCAACGCTGGCATTTCAGCGGTCTCTGACATGATGTTTACGCTCGCAAGCCAACGTAGCGCGTTCTGCTTCCAAAGGTGCGCAACTCCGAGACGCATGCGTGGTGTCGCACGGTACCAGAGGAACGTCTCAGCGGTCGTGACGGTCGTTGGCGCCCAAACTGTGTTGTAAGTCCACTTGTACTTCGAGGCCGAACTGGCCCCGTAACCACCTGCGACTCACAGTGGACAGCTTGCGTCGCCTGTCTTCCCGGTCTCTTGCGCGCGGGCGATCAGCGTCGACGACGCGATAACAGCGCAAAAGAGCGCTAGTTTGTACCAATTCATTGTGATTTTCCTGTGAAACGGTCGTAAGGTGACGAGTTGATGCTCGAAACTACGCGACAGGAGGAGCGCGCGAAGGCTTTGCCTTGACCGAGACGTCGGGTGGAGCGCGCCCGCAAACGACGTACGACGGCTGGGCAGTGCCGAAGGCTTCAATCTCAATGCGAATGGGTTGCACGACGACGACCGGGATCCACAGAACGTAGCTCGGAGAAGTCTTGTGCCTCGTGAGCTCGATCATCGGCGAACTCTCTTCGCAGCACTTCGCCTTCTTCGCCTTCTGCTTGCAGCAGCTCTTCTTCTTAGTCTCGACCTTACAACCGGGGCAAATGTCGAGGTCACAGGCGATAGCGCAGACGCCAGGACCGGCGGCCATTGCGAACACGATCAGCGCGCACAGCTTTGGAAGCTGCGTCACTAGCCGTTCGAAGATCGCGCTGAATGTCCCCATCGGCCCTCAAAGGGTACCTGTTCCCCTTTTCAACGCCTGCCTTCGCGCCATAATTCCTGTACGTGATGAAGCTTCCCTGGCTGATCGTCCCGCTGGCCCTGGTCAGCTCGGCGTACGCACAGCCCCAGAAGCCGCCGATCGCGGTGCCCACGTGAACCGGATGACCGGGCGAAGGCCGGTTCCTCGGTGCGGGGGACATCAACTTCAACTGGCAGTACAGCCTGCGCTGGGTGGACACGTCCGCCGAACGGCCGCGCTGGCGCACGACGCTGATGCGCAAGGTCACGCCGCGACTGCAGGTCGGGATCGAGGGCAACCTCGCAGCCGAAGAGTACGGGCCGTTGCTCAACTGGGTCGTGACTCCGGAGACTACTGGTGCGCCGATGGTGACTTTCGGCACTTCGAGCGACCGGATCTTTTCGCCCAAGGGGGAACAGTCGTACTATCTGACGGCCGCGAAGGGGATTCCGGGCACGATACTTGCGCCGTACGTGGGCGTAAGCTGGTCGACCTGGGAAGACCGTTTGCTCTTCCCTGCAGGCGTAAACGTGGCATTGGCCCCGGCCTGGGACTTCATGCAAATGTACGATGGGCGTAACAGCCACTCGCTTGTAACGTTTAAGACACAGACAGTAAACTATTCGCTGATCGTGGTGAAGATGAAGCACATCGGAGTCAGCGTGGGTATCGGGTTTTAGTTCATGATCAGCACACTCTTGTTGACGGTGGCGCTCTTCGCGCAGGACAAACCGACAGACATCCCCAAGGCGCAGCTACCGAAGGCGGCGGAGTGCGTCGTGTGCTCGATGAACGGCGCTGGACATGAAGAGGAGAAGCCCGCCGGTGGTCTGATGTACAGGGGTAAGGCGTTCTACTTCTGCAACAGCAAGGAGATCGCGGACTTCAAGAAGGACCCGGAGGCTTTCATTCCCTTGCCGTTGCCACGCGCGATGGCGAAGTTTGATTTAGTAGATCTCGGCGGTAAAGTGTGGAACGCCGAGGCGTTCAAGGACAAGGTCATACTGGTCGATTTCTGGGCGACGTGGTGCGGCCCGTGCAAACAGGTCAAGCCGATCGTCGCAGAGCAAGCAGCGAAGCACAGAGACCTCCTCGTTTTGTCGGTGAGCATCGACGAGAAGAAAGCGGACCTCGACAAGTTCCTAGCCAAAGAGAAGTTCGTCGGACCGGTGCTGCACGACACCAAGCAAGTGTGGGCCGCGTGGCGCGTCAGGGCGATCCCCATGTTGTTCCTCGTAAAGAACGGGCAGGTGATCGCGCAGTGGACGGGAGTTCCGGACAAGAAAGCACTCGCAAGTGCGGTCGAAACCGCGCTTAACGCAAAACCACACTAGCTACGCAGCGCGGAAGAACCAGAGAACGCCCTTCAGCTTCTTCACCGCGGCTTGCACGACCGGATCGACACCGTCCTCACCTGTTCGTCCCGCCTCTTCGACGTCGGGAGCGAGCGGGTTCGACTCGAGCCTCAGTCCCTTGCCCGTCACGAAGTCGCTGACCGGATACTGAAGCGACCAGCCCTCGGGCAGCCGACCATAGGTCGACGCCAGCACGGCGCCAGCGGTCCGCTGCCCGACCTGGATCGCGCCTACCTGTTCTTTCAGTGCGGCGGTCGTGATCTCGGAGGCGCTCGCGGAGCCGCGGTTTGTCAGCACGGCGATCTTCCCCGTGAACGGTTTCACGCTCGGGCGCTCGCGCGTCTTTGTCTGCTTGTCGGTCCACTTCGCGATCAGCGTCGGCTCGATAGCCGCCTCTGGGTTCGCCGCGATGTACTCGTCAGCGAGCCTACGATTGATGAATGTGCCAATGACAGTGTCGTTCGGCATCAGCAGGCTCAATAAGTGGTTCATGCTGCTGACCGCGCCGCCACCATTGGACCGTAGGTCCACGATCAGGTACTTCGCCTTCGCCGCCTCGCCCATCAGCTTCTCGAGGTTGTCGCGGCTGTACCCGGCAGAAAAAGTAAACACGCGCAACATCGCGGTCTCCTCATCGATCCAAGTGAGCGTCTCCTCGCGCACCGTCGAAAAGCGTTTGATCTCCAGCTCGACCTCTTTCACATCGCCGTTCGCCTTCTTGATCTCGACCTTGTTCTTCGTGCCCTCATCGCCGTTCAGCTCGTCGGCAGAGGTCGGCTTCTTTCCGTCGATCTTCGTGATCACGTCGCCGACTTCGAGCCCGAGGTCCTTGGCCGGCCCACGGTCGACCACGCGCTGCACGCGAAGTCCCTCCTCGTTCGGTACGACGTTCGCGCCCGTACCCACGGCGCTCGTCTGGCCGCGGGCCGCCGTCGATCGGGGGTTGGCCAGCCGGATGTGGCTAAAGCCGAAGTCCCTCAAAGCCTGGTTGACCACGCGCCCGAACGCCGCCTCGTCGTTCGCCTCGTCAAGCTCGGTCCGACGCTTCTCCACGAACTCCGACCACTTCTTGAAGTCCACTCCAGGCACGAACGCGCGAGTGGTGACGATCTCCTCGACGCCGTTCAGGATCGCTGTCTTAGTTTCAGCGGTCAGTTCTGTCGTCGTCGTAGCAGCGGTGGTCTGTGCTGAGGCAAAGGAGAGCGATAGGCCGAGCAATGTGAGCAAGGCCGCCAGACGAGCGGTCAGGCGAGTCATCTTAGGGGGATTATACGATGGCTGGGGGCAGATAGTTCAATGAGTCGCCCGCCGCCCGCCGCTGCTCCATGCACAGTACAATCCACGACGTCCCATGTCCGACACCCACCCCTGTTCCGACGCCTGGAAGAAGATGGTCCTCAGGTCCATGCCGGCCCCGGCGTGGCTCGAGGGCGAGGCGCCGGACTCGGACGTCGTCATCAGCTCTCGAATGCGCTGCGCGCGCAACCTCGTCGGCCACCGCTTCCCCCACCACTGCTCCGACACCGAGCTCGAGATGGTCCTCAACAAGATCCTGGAGGCCATCAAGCACCCGCGCCTCCAGCTCAACATCCAAAACAAGCTAACCGGAGCAGAGCGCGACTTTCTGCTCGGCAACCGACTGATCAGTGTCGACTTCCGGCCCAACGAACCGGGCCGCGCCCTCCTCACGGACGAGCACCGCCTCGTCAGCATCATGGTCAACGAGGAGGACCACCTCCGCATTCAGGCGCTCAGCCCGGGCTGGTCGATCTCGACCGGACAGGCGGCGGTCGATCACGTGATCGGATGCATGGAGCAGTCGCTCGACTTCATGCACGACGAGAACCTCGGCTACCTCACCGCGAGCCCCTCGAACACCGGAACAGCGATGCGCCGCTCCGCGCTGTTCCACCTCATCGCGCTTGCACACACCAAAAAACTCATGAGCGTCCTCAAAGCGCTCAACACCTGGGGCCTGACGGCAAGGGGAATGTTCGGAGAGTCCAGCCGCGCGGTCGGCGCGTTCTTCCAGGTCAGCACCACGCACCAGGGGCTGCACGAGTTCGTCGGAGCGACCGAGTACCTGATCGAAGAGGAGCGCAAGGCGCGCGGAGAGGTCTCCCAGGACGAGCTCACCGAAAAGGCCGAGCAGGCCCGAACATTCGCGCAGCAGACACAGGAGATATCCCTCTCAGACGCGCTCCGCGTCCTCGCCTGGATGCGATGGGCCGCGGCGAAGGGCATCAAGGGCTTCCCGCTCTCGCAGCGCACCGTCGACGAGTGGATCTCCTACATGGAGGTCCACGGCACCCAGGACCAGCGCATCGCAGCCAAGCACAGGGCCGTATTCCTAAAGGACAGGTCGCAGGCCGACACCGAATACTGAGCCCCCATGCCCACCGTCACCTACAGGCCGCCCGACGTGCTGCACTGGTTCAGCACCGGCTCGCAGGAGGCCCTCCAGAGCGCCAAGCGCAAAGGGATCGCACTGACCAAGGGCAACAACGAATCGAGCGTCAAGCAGAAGATCTTCCAGGCCGCCAGCGCGGCCGCGGACTTCGGGCGCGGAGCCGCCGCCGACATGGTCCATCGGCAGGCCACAGAGACCGTCTACAAGCTCCACGACGAGCACATGGACGTCCGCACCCCGATGTCCCGCCAGACCATCAAGTACGACGCCGTCTCCTCCATCCAGTCCCACAGCAAGGACAGGTTCACGCTCGAGTATGAGGGGGGTACCCTCACGATCCGTCCCATCGCCCACCTCTCGTCCGGCCGCATCCGCGTCCCGGTGGGGTGGATGAGGAACGAGATCGAGGTGCCGTTCACGATGCTATTGCAAGAGCTGTCCGCGCGCTGTGGCCTGGAGATCGAGCCCGCATGAACCCGGGCTTCCGCCACCCCGCGCCCGAGGGGTGGTTCGAAATCGCGCTCGGCGCGATGGCCGAGGACATCGGCACGGGCGACCTCTCCAGCGCGGCCCTGGAGCCCGGCGTACCCGTGGGCTGGTACATCGCCGCCCAGGGCAAGGGCGTCCTGTGCGGGGTCGGCATCGCGGTCGGCCTCCTGCAACCCGAGGGCGAC
>JANWJY010000173.1 GCA_025451715.1 Fimbriimonadaceae bacterium
ACTGTGTTCTGGACGAAGTTTAGAGCGTCCTCGAACAGTTTGATGGTCTGAAGTAGATCGACGATGTAGATGCCGTTGCGAGCGCCGTAGATGTACTGCTTCATCTTCGGGTTCCAGCGCCTAGTCTGGTGGCCGAAGTGTACGCCCGCCTCGAGCAGCTCTTTCATGCTTAGCTGAGGCATATTCTTTTGTCCTGGGTTGTTCCTCCGGCCCAAGCCTGCTCGCCGCCAATCCCGATCTCTCGGGAACCCAGTGGCGGGCCGGGCCGTGTGAATTTGCGCCTTCCGGCACAGGCTCAAATGATACCCGCGAACCTCCCCCCGTTGGGCAGTTCGACGCGTGTGCCAAGATGCCAGTTGCGCCATGCCGATCGACCCCTCCAGGTTCGAACAGTTCTTCCGCCGCAGTTCCAGCGGCGACTGGGTCTACGTCGGCTATGGGCCGGACATCTACGGCAAGATCATCAGCTCGTACGACCGCGAGTGGCTGTTGCAGAACCTGCCGAAGCTCTCAGCGATGAAGCGGTGGACCGTTGGGCTCTTCAGCGCGCCCCTAGTTTGGTTGCTGGCCCTCTTTCTCAACACGCTCGTCATGTTCCCAGTTAGCCGTATGACGCGCTGGCTCTTTAGGCACAGGGAAGAGTTTGCGATCCTCGCCGTCATGCTGCTCCTGGCGTTCATCGTCAGCACAGCGCTCCTTGCGGCTCACCCGACCGCGCGAGAGTTCGGCCGACTGATCGCGAAGAAGCCAAAGGAGGATCCGATCGGGATCGAGAAGTTCTTCAAGAACCTCGGCGCAGTTAATGGGCCGTGGATCACGACGTTTCTGATGGGCGGTTTCGGAGCGCTTGTCGTGCCGGGATGTTTCAACCCTGACGTGTGGTACCTGTTCGCGCCGCTGAGCGTCGGATGGCTCTATATGGCCTGGCACTCGATGGCAGGCGCGTTCTGGAAGTCGGACCCTGAAGACTCCTAGCTATAGATCGCGTACGCGTCCCACTGCGGGTCGAGCCCGAGCCGCAGCGTCGCCAGCTGTCCGACGTGGTATGCGTCGTGGAGCACGATGAACTGTGTCGCGGCCTTGACCGCCTTCTCGTCACCCGACTTGATCAGGTCGTCCCACGCTCTTTGCCTCGCCTCGCGCATTTCCGCCAAGAGCGCGGGCGGCGCCTCGTCTGCAGGCATGTAAGAGCCCCACTCGTGCTGTTGCCCCACCATGTCCTTTTGTGCCGCGACGTAGCACTCAGTCAAGTGCGCGACCACCTCCTTTGGGCTCATGCAGTCGTCGCGCAGCTTGGCGTCCCACTGGTCTTCTTTCAGTCCCTCGAGCACCTTGTCCACCTGGTGGCCCGCGGACTCGAGCTGGTACTTCAACACTTCTTTGAGGTCCATGGTCAGTTAATGTATCCGTTCCGGACATTGGGAAAGTTTCGCGATTCTGGTTAAATGCACCGAGTGGCCCTTTGGGAAAGGAACGGATACGGGAGGGAGGGCGAATGACCGGCGCCGACCTCACTCCAGAAATGATCTGGGCTGGGTACACGCAGGGCTACTTTCCGATGACCGTCCACGGCAATGAGGTCGACTGGATCCAGCCGTACGACCGCGCGCTTCTTCCTCTCGCCGGAGTCCACGTCTCGCACTCGCTCAGGAAGAAGATCAGGCAAGGAACGTTTGAGGTCCGTTTTGACACGGCGTTCGAGGAGGTCATCCGCTCGTGCATTCGGCCCAGCGACAATTGGCTCAGCGAGGACTTCGTGCGCGTCTACACCGAGGTCCACCGGCAGGGCTGGGCGCACTCCTGTGAGGCCTGGGTAGGAAGCGAGCTCGTTGGCGGGACTTACGGAGTCGCGATCGGCACCTGCTTTTGCGCCGAGTCGATGTTCTACAGGCGGAGGGACGCCAGCAAGGTCGCGCTCTGGGCGATGGTCGAAAGGTGCCGCGATCTGGGCTTTACGCTCTTCGACGCCCAGATCCTCAACCCACACCTTGCCTCACTGGGAGCCTACGAGGTTTCCCACGGCGACTACATGGTCTTGCTCAAGCGGGCGCTCGCCCAGACTACGGACTGGTCGCTGCCGGGCCCACCGTCGGTAATGCGCAACTGAACCTATTTGAGCCTGGAACCCAAACCTAGCAATCTAACTCGGACGGGTGAAAACACCTGTCCCGAGAATTCTCGGTGTAGCCCATGGAAGGGCCTCGGTGCACGGATGGCACGCAAGAACCTCAAGGTCGTACGTCTCGTCGAACCGGACCTCTGTCTGGAGTGTCGGTTCGCGCAAACCGCAGACGTCGAAATGTCCGACGGAAGCATCCAGCGGATGGTGCACTGTCGTCGGCTCGATTGCGACAACTGGGACTACTCGTCCGCCGAGCCCGCGAACGACGTCCGCACCGAGGACGAAGCGGCTTAGAGCACCGCTTTCCAACCTGCGAACGCCTCTCGGGCTGCTTCTAGCTTCTTCAGCCGTCTGTCGTCCTTCTTTCTGGGCGCGTCGAGCGGATCAGGGAACAGCCCCCAGTTGATGTTCATCGGCGCGAACTCGCGGGGCGTGTCGTCCTGCAGGTGCATGACGAGCGAGCCGTACGCGCACGCTCTTGGTGGTGGCACAGGGTCTTTGCCTTGTTCTCCCCTTGCGGCAGTGATTCCGACGTAGATCCCCATCGCCGCGCTTTCGACGTACCCCTCGACCCCGGTGAGCTGCCCCGCGACGAACAGCCCCGGCACCTCGCGGAACTCCAACCACGGCGTCAGGATCTTCGGCGCCTCGATGTACGTGTTGCGGTGAATCACGCCTAGCCGCACGAACTCTGCTTTTTCCAGGCCAGGAACCATTTGCAAAACTTCCTTCTGCACGCCCCACTTGAGCCGGTTCTGGCACGCGACGAGCGAGTAGAGCGTCTTCTCGCGGTTCTCCGGCCTGAGTTGCACGACGGCGTACGGCCATCGCCCGGTCTTCGGGTCGGTCAGCCCGACTGGCTTGAAGTTTCCGTATCTCAGTGAGTCGACTCCTTTGCTCGCGATCTCCTCGATCGGCGTGCATCCGGCAAAGTACTTCGCCTTCTCGAACTCGTGCAGCGGAACGCGGTCTGCTTTCACGAGCGCCTCGACGAACTTTAGGTAGCTCTCTTTGTCAAACGGGCAGTTGAGATAGTCGTCGCCTTCGCCCTTCTCGTACCTGCTCTGCGCGAACACTGTGTCGAAGTTAACGGTGGAAGCTTCCACAGTCGGACTGACCGCGTCGTAGAAGTACAGGCTCCCCCTCCCCGCTTTTTCCGCGAGCCACTCGGCGAGCGGCTCGCTCGTCAGCGGCCCTGTCGCGATGATCAGAGAAACCCCTCTCCCCTCTGGGATCGGCCGCGTCGATCCGCGAAGCGATCGTCCCACGCCGAAGGGGGCAGGGGGTGAGGGGCTGAGACAACGCTCTGCCATCTCTGGCGTAAACTCCTCGCGCACCACCTCGATCAGCTGATGTTCCTCGATCGCCTTGGTGACCGCGCGCCCGTAGAGATCGCGGTCCACTGCGAGCGCAGAGCCACCTGGAACCGAATTCGCTTCGCCAGTCGGGATCACGAGCGATCCCAGCGCCTTCATCTCTGCCTTGAGCTGCCCTGCGGGCGTGTCTGCCTCTTGCGACTTAAAGCTGTTCGAGCACACGAGCTCGCTCAGCAGGTCGGTCTTGTGCGCCGGGGTCGTCTTGACGGGGCGCATCTCGTAGAGCCGTACGCGCACGCCGCGCTGCGCGCACGCCCACGCCGCTTCAACCCCCGCAAACCCCCCGCCGACGATTGTGATCATCGAGCTCTCCCGCGGTAAAGCACTGACTTAATGTGGAGAGCGACGCGCTTAGCTAAGTTGGTCTCTACCGCAAAGTAGGCGTTGCCCTCATGCACTTTGCGCAGACCCTTTCTCCCGTCCACTGTCTCTTCGACGATCTCGTGTTTAGCCAATTCTAGAGTCAGCGCTCTGCGGTCGATGGCTCGGTAGAACTCGAGCGCCTCCCCTGGGCTGTCAGCGGCCGCCCAGAACGTTCCAAGGAACCCATCGACTCGCGGGCCGCCAGGGAGGAGGCTGTTCGGCGCGGCAGTCGCCTTGAACTTGATGCAATAGAGTTTAGTCTCCGGAGTTGTGAACTCGTTTGCGCTTGCCATCACGAGCAGCGCAGCATGCTCGCATACGTTAAGTGCAAGTGAGGACTTTGCAGCTTCGATTGCCTCGGACGATCGTTCTAGACCAGAAAACGCCTTAGCTTTCTCAGCAAGGTTTTCCGAGTTTGGTTCGAGCTTGCACGCACTCTCCGCACATGATAGCGCGTCTTCAAATTGTTGAAGTCCGCTGAGGAACGACGCCTTCGCTCGGAGCACGACATGTTCTGGCGTTTCGCCGCCAAACGCGCCCTCGATCTCGGTGAGGGCCTGTGCATACTCTTCCATCCTTCCGTACACAACGGCGATGTTGTATTGGGCCGTCTCGTGCTCGCCACCTGAGCTGCGAAACTGATGGAATGCAGCTAGAGCGTCTTGATATCGACCCTCGTTCGAGTAATACTCGCCAAGATAGCTCCACAGGATCCACACTTTCGGGTAACGCTGGGTCGCCCGTTCCAAAAGTCGGATTGCTTCCGACTCCTTCCCGTCCTCGTAGAGGCAGCGTGCCTTGATCTCAAATCCACCAGAGTATGAAAGCTTGATCAGTTCATCGCCAATCTTCGCAGCCAGCTCGAAGGCTCCGCGATCGAGAAGCTGGATGGCCTTGTCGTATTGCTGCTCGCTGCGGTTCACACTCCTCATCGAGACCCCGTCAGAAGTGCGCCTGTCCGTCCCAGGCGGCGAGCTGCCAGTTGTCCTCGGCTCCCTCGGGCGCGGTCCACGACGGCAGGACGATGTGCAGGTCGCGCGCGAGCCCAATCAGAAACGGCTCGTACATCCCGCGGTACTCGTCCAACCGCACGTCGAAGTCGTTCCTCACACCACCAAACGCGACTTCGATCCGCTGGGCGAGCCTGACGCACTCCTGAGGCGTCATTCTGCTCGGCCTGTGCTCTGCAGGCGGGTCGTCGAACACGTACGAGAGGTCGACCACTACGTGACGCGCCATCGCGAACGTCGCCTTCGCCTGGAAAAGCAGGTCGCGCTCCCACTCCTCGACAGCGTCCGCCCCCGCCATCACCAGCGAGCAAAGGTCGAGAACCGCGGTCATCGCGGCGAGCCAGGACTGCGACTCGTGCTGCGAACGGTAGTACGCGAGGATCGGATAGCTCAGATATCCTTCGAGCTGTTCGGCGGACCAGTGTTCGGCGTCCTTCAAGAACGCACTCATGGATCGCATCGCGCCCTCGCCACCAAAACGCCGCAGCGCCTCGCCCGCAGCGGGAACGGACCCGAACCGCGAGTCCATCTTCATGATGAAGTGCTCGCGCTTTGAGAACGCCTGGTACAGGATCGGAACGTAGCTGATGACGAGCGCCAAGAAACCGAAACCAGTCCCGACCTCTGCGATGCACACGAACCGGCCGATATCAGAGACCGCGACCATGTCGCCATATCCGAGCGTGAAGAACGTCTCGCCACTGAAGTAAATGTATCGCGCAAACGTCACTCCGGTCCCAAGGTCGCCCAGCCCCATGTGCACGAGCGAGTAGCCGAACACGAGCGCGGTCGCCCATACGATGAAGAGAAAGATGATTGAGAACGCGCCGAACGACATCAGCGCGGCGCTCTTTGCTCCGCCGTCCGGCAGGCGGTCGATCAAGAAATGCCATGCGCGCCAGACCGAGCGGTAGTAGAGGGTGGAAAGTCTGAAGCGCCGCTCGACCAGCTTCGGGATCACGATCGTTTCGAACGTGTCCCAGAGCACCAAGAAGACCAGAATGACGCCAAGGATCGCAAGCACTGGCTTACATGATACGCGCTACGACGGCGTCGCCCATCTCGGCGGTCCCGACCATTCGGCAGCCTTCCTCCGCGATGTCTCCGGTCCTGAACCCGTCTTCTAGAGCCCTCTCCACCGCAGCCTCGATCCTGTCAGCGTTTCCGGCGTCGTCAAGCGAGTACCGCAGCATCATCGCAGCGCTCAGGATGGTCGCCAGGGGGTTCGCCTTTCCTTGGCCGGCAATGTCGGGCGCAGACCCGTGGATCGGCTCGTAGACGCCGAACTTCGTAGCCCCAAGCGAGGCCGAGGGCAGTAGCCCGAGCGAGCCGGTGATCATCGAGGCCTCGTCCGAGAGGATGTCACCGAACATGTTCTCAGTCAGGATCACATCGAACTGGCCCGGGTCGCGCACGAGCTGCATCGCGCAGTTGTCGACCAGCATGTGGCTGAACGATATGTCCAAGTTCTCCTGTGCAAATTGGGACACAACCTCGCGCCAAAGGCGGCTCGTCTCAAGCACATTGGCCTTGTCCACGCTGACGATCCTCTTCGAGCGGGCTCGGGCGATGTCGATAGCCACCCGGGAGATCCGTTCCACCTCGGAGCGCGAGTAGACGCACGTGTCGAGCGCGACGTCGCCCTTCCTCTCTCGCGGCTTCCCGAAATAGATGCCTCCCGTCAGCTCGCGCACCACCACAAGGTCCATTGCTCCGTTCTTAATCGGAGAAGCGTGCAGCAAGGGTTTCAATGTGCGAGCGGGACGGATGTTCGCAAACAGGCCCAGCTCTCCGCGCAATCGCAACAGCCCGCCGATCTCTGGCCTCTTCTCTAGCGGCTGCACCGAGTCCCACTTCGGCCCGCCGACAGCGCCCATCAGCGCGGCGGCGCATTCCCGGCAGAGCTCAAGGGTCTCTTGAGGAAGAGGATCGCCCGTCGCGTCGTACGCCGCACCGCCGATCATCGCCTCTTCGAACGAAAGATCGGCCCCGCTAGCCTTCAGGACCTTGACCGCCTCGGCGGTGACCTCTGGCCCGATCCCATCGCCGGGCAGGACCGCGATTCTCTTCGACATCGCGCCGATTATGGCAGGCGACGAACGAGCGACCCTGAGAACGGCTGACCGCCATATGTGATTCGCCGAACGAAGAGAGCACCAAACGATTCGTACGCGACCCAGTTGCCGTCGTCGCACATCCACGAGTTGCCGGCCTGTCCCGCGATCAAGACGCCATCGCGGCCGAACGGCTCCGCCTCGTCGCCCGTCAACCGCACCATCCACAGCGAGAACACGCCGTCTCGCCGCTCTTCGGACTGCACTTGCGCCGGCTCCTGTTTCGGATACACGACGTGGGGGAACACCTCAGGCCCGACATACGGGCCCCTCGACAGCACGGGTCGCAGGTTTGCGTTGCGAGGCATCAGTTCGAGCACTGGCGTGCCGGCCACCGGCGCGACCATCGACGCCTTGAGAAGAAAGCTCAAGACTGGAATCGAATCGAGAATGAACTCGCCGCTCGTTACTTTTAACTTGAGCTCCACGGTCTGCTCAGCGGCAGCCTTTTCCAAAGATCTTGCAAGCGTGTATTCGCCTAGAAGTGCGCGCTCTTGCGTCGCTCCAGGGCTGGCAGAGAAGTACGCCGTGCCATCGACGGACCAACCGACGAACTCCGAACCCTGTGCCCATGCGGCAGCGACGTCGCGCGAGTACACGGCGCTCACCGCGCCATCGAGCAGAACGATCGGCGTCCGTTCCTTGCCGTGGTTCACCGTGATAAGTGCGTGGTCCAGAGAAGGCGAGGCCTCGACGTGGATCCCGACCTCCGCTTCCTTGGGAAACTCCGAGGACCAGACTTCTCTTGCAGTCATTGACCGCGCGTCGATTGCGGTGACCGCCCAGTGCAGCCATTCACGCCCAACAACTGGGCGCGACGTCGCGATCAAATAAACCGGCCGAGAAGGAAGCCATGCTTCGTAGCGGACTTCCGTCCCGTCGGTGAACCGAATCGCTGGCTTCGCCTTTCCGGACTCCTGGTTGAAAACGCCAAGGTACTTGCCGTCCACGTCGGAGGCGTAGAACACGAGCGCCTTGCCCTCGCCTTGCCAGTACACCTGCGTCACGCCGACCGCCACCGCAACTGGCGTCGACAGCTCGACCTTCTTTCCGGCGACACTCAGTCCGCCTTGGGCCAAGACAGCGACCGGGACGACTGCGAGAACGACTGCAGAGAAGCACCGCATGCCATTATTATAGTGGAGCAGGCCCCGAGGTGGTTCCGTAACTTACTCGCCGATCACCTTAATCACGACCCGCTTCTTCCGGCGCCCGTCGAACTCTGCATAGAAGACCTGTTGCCACGGGCCGAGGTCCAGCTTGCCCGCCGTGATCGGTAGCACGACCTGGTGGTGCATCACCAGGTTCTTCAGGTGCGCCTCGCCGTTGTCCTCGCCCGTGCGGTGGTGGCGGTAGTCCTTCTTCGGAGCAAGCCCGTTGAGCCACTCCTTGATGTCTTCGATGAGCCCATCTTCCCAGTCGTTGACGTAGACGGCCGCCGTGATGTGCATCGCGCTCACGAGCGCCATGCCCTCTTTCACGCCCGACTTCGCGACCGCACTCGCCACTTCGTCGGTGATACGCACGAACTCCTCCTGCTTCTTCGTCTCGAACCACAGGTACTCGGTATGGGACCTCATCAGCCCATTCTAGTCCGCGCTCCGCTCCGGTTTTCACCCCCAGGTATCCTGACCCCAATATGCGCCATGGTCGCGCGGCCAAAGCGGGCACCAGCTTTGTCCAGTGCCAGCAGTGTAAGAAGACGCTCTTCGCCGCGGAGTTCGAGACGAACCTGCGCGTGTGCGGACATTGCGGGCACCACCACAGGCTCACCTACGACCAGCGCATCCGCTACACGTTCGACGAGGGCTCGTTCATTGAATTGGACCAAGAGCTCCGCAGTGCGGACCCTCTCCAGTTTCCAGAGTACCTCGACAAGCACGCGCAGTCTGTCGCGAAGACGGGGCTGCAGGACAGCGTCATCAGCGGCACGGCAATGATCGAAGGGATCAAGGTCGCGACCGCAATCGCGGACTTCCACTTCATGGGCGGCTCAATGGGGTCGGTCGCAGGAGAAAAGTTTACGCGCACGCTCGAGCGCGCGGCCAATAGTAGCGTCCCGGCGGTCATCTTCTGCGCGTCCGGCGGCGCGCGCATGCAAGAGGGTCTGCTCAGCCTCATGCAGATGGCCAAGACCACTGCTGCGGTAGCCAAGTGCCAAGAAAAGCGCGTGCCCTACATCGCGGTGTTCACCGACCCGACGATGGCCGGCGTGCTCGCGAGCTTCGCGAGCGTCGCCGATGTGATCATCGCCGAGCCCAAGGCGCTCGTCGGCTTTGCCGGAGCGCGCGTCAGCAAGCAGGCGCAGGTGGGCAAGGCCGCCGACGACTTTCAGACCGCAGAGTTCGCTGCGCGCTCGGGGATGATCGACCGGATCGTCGAAAGGC
Source organism: Fimbriimonadaceae bacterium (assembly GCA_025451715.1). Taxonomy (GTDB): domain Bacteria; phylum Armatimonadota; class Fimbriimonadia; order Fimbriimonadales; family Fimbriimonadaceae; genus JADFMN01. Next base: position 9,373 of record JANWJY010000173.1, read on the forward strand.
GCGACTTGCGCACGACGCTGACGAATTTGGTGCAGATGCTCGGCGCGCATCTGAGGCAGGGGGCGAGCGTTGGCTAAGTCTTGGAAGGAGTGGGAAAAGCCGGTGCTAGAACTCGACGAGTACATCGCAAAGCTCAAGGGCATCGCTGCACAGGAGACGAACCCCGACAAGCACGCACGTCTCGCAGCAAGGCTAGAGGAGTTCGAAAAGCGGCGCGACAACTTCATCAACATCCGCTACTCGCGTCTGGGACCGTGGGAAGAGGTCCTGCTCGCCCGGGCAGAACCTAGGCCGTACACGCTCGACTACATCACGCAGGTCTTCACCGACTTCACCGAGCTCGACGGCGACCGACGCCACGGACAGGACCACGCGATCGTCGCCGGGCCCGCGAACTTCGAGGGCCGACCCGTGATGATCGTCGGCCACCAGAAGGGAAGGGACATCAAGCAGCGAGCTTTCCGAAACTTCGCAATGTCGAAGCCCGAGGGCTACAGAAAGGCGATCAGGATGTTCGACATGGCCGAGCGGTTCCGCATGCCGGTCGTCACGTTCGTCGACACGCCGGCCGCAGATCCCGGAGTCGAGAGCGAGAGCCGCGGCATCAGCGAGGCGATCGCCGCGAGCATGCTCAAGATGTTCGAGCTGACCGTTCCCATCGTGAGCGTCGTTATCGGCGAGGGCGGCAGCGGCGGCGCGATCGGCATCGCCTGTGGCAATAGGCTCCTGATGCAGGAGCACGCGATCTACAGCGTCATCCCGCCCGAAGGCTGCGCCGCCATCCTTTGGCGCGACGCCGACAAAGGCCCGCAGGCCGCGGCCGCGCTCAAGCTCACCGCACAGTCCGCGATGGAGCTGGAACTCGTCGACGAGATCCTCGAAGAGCCGTTCGGCGGCGCGCACCGCAACCCGATCGAAGCCGCGACGACCGTGAGGGACGCAATCGAGCGGAACCTCATGGACCTCGACCGGATGTCGCCGGAAGAACTGAAGGATCACCGCTACAAGCGGTTCCGCAGCCTCGGAAAACTGGAAACGGTCTAGTGCTCAGGGTGAGGAAGCTCGCGTATCCACCCGCGCCGCCTCCAGATCATGTAGCACACGGTTCCGAACGCAGTCCCGATCGCCGCACCACCGATCACGTCGGACAGAAAGTGCACGCCTACGTACACGCGGCTGAACGCGACCAGGGTCGCCCATCCCACGATCACCCAGCCGAACCACGCGTGCACCGACTTTCGCACGGCCCAAGCAAGAGCGACCGCGATCGCAAACGACGACACCGCGTGCCCGCTTGGAAAACTGTTCGATGCGGCGGGCGCGGTCTGACCGCTCAGAACCTCGATGTACGAAGTAATAGGCTGCGCCCAAGAGAAGTTGCTCGGCCTGTCCCGCTCGACGAGGGTCTTGATCAACTGCCCGAACAGCCCAGACCCCACGCCGGCCACCAAAGCCATCAGCGCGTACGGCCGAAACTTGGAGAAGAAGCACAGCACGAACAGGATCGTAAACTTCACCTCGCCCCTGCCCGAGTCAGTGATCGCCACCATGATCGGATCGAGCCAGTCGCGATGCAGCCCCACGTGGATCGCGCGAAAAGCGTCCGTGTCGAACCGGTAGAACGGGTTCACTGAGTTAACAGACGCGCGTCACTGCTCGATGTGGAGCGTCTTCTCCTGTGAATACGTCACGAAACCCGGCGCCGCCTTCTTCGGCTTGCGCACGTACTTCCTCAGCGTATAGTCGACCGCGACGTATGAAGAGTGCTTGCTCGCGCTCTTCGAGACCGCGACCTTCGCTGCAAAGATCAGGTCATCCTTCTGCACCCGCGTCGGCTGGTTCTGCGTCTGCAGCAGCACGTGCGCCGACGTCACGCCGCGAACGTGGAACCAATAGTCGTTCGGCCGCCCCAGCTTTTGCGTCAGGTAGTCGTTGCTCGTCGCGTTCTCGCCGTACAGCACCTTCCACCCGCCGGGCGAGACCAGCTCGCGCACTGAGTTGCCCTCGAAGGGCCGCTCTTCACGAGAGTGCGAGACCACTTGGTGGTGCAGCCACCGCTTTCCGTCCGCTTCAGCTCGTGCGCTTTCGACGCCCTCAAACGTCGTGGTGGCTTCGAGTCGCTGCACGAGCATAGTGAGCTCTTCGCGGTCGCGCTCGATTCGCAACTTCTGCCCTCGCACGCCTTCCGCACCCTCTTTCGCCCTCTTCGCCTTCGCAAAGAGCCGCTGCGCGTTTTCGACCGCGCTCTTCATCGGATCGAGCGCGATCGTGACGGGCTTTCCGTCATATCCCGGCACGGTCAGCTCTTTGTCGCCCGGCGAAACCTGGTGCTGGTAGGCGAGGATCAGTTCGCCCTTTTCCTGCTTCTCTCTCGCCCGCGCGGCAGCGTCGAGCGCCTCCTCAAGATCCGCGAGTGCCCGGTTTCTCGCGTCCATCACCCGCTGCAACTGGGCACGCAAAGAAGACTGAGCGACCGTGAACCGGTCGGATTCGATGAACAGCGCGAACGATTGCTCGATCGCTTGGCTGACCGACTCCCTCGGCACCGCGTTCTTGTAGAGCGTCACGAGAGAAAGCGGGTACGCGCCGCCTCCGTCTGAATATGAGGCCGACCACGCGTGCGCGCGCACGGCCGACTGCACCGCGGACAGTGATACGCCCGACGCGATCAGCGCGCGCAAGAACGGCGACGCTCCCTCGAACTCCTTAAGGTCGTCGCCTTCACCCGCCTCCAACAGGGACCGTCGAGGCTCAAACGGTGGCGGCTCGTACCCCCGACCCGGGATGATCGGCCTCTTGCTCTTTCCTGCGCCGACCACCTTCGCCGCCCCGAGCACCTTCCGCCCCGCGTCCACGAGAACGAGGTTCGAGTGCTTCCCCATAATCTCCGCGACGAGCTGCACATCCCCGTCCGACGACGAGAAACCGATGTCCAACACACGATCCAACCCGCGCTGCCGCACGAACTCCACCCGTGCATCGGTCAGGTGCTTCCGCAGCGCCATGCAGAACGGCGGAGGCGACTGCGGAGAGTCACCGCGGCGCGTCAACAGGTGCGCCCGCGCATACCGCGCGTCGCACGAGAGCAACAGCCACTCCTCGCGCCCGCGATAGATCGCCAGCCCGACCGTGCTCGCGTCCCACTGCACCACGCGCTGTACGCGGCCGCCGACCAAGCACTGGGCTTCGTCGACGACCGCAGCCAGACACAACGAATCAAACGGAACACGCATAGTCATTCCCCTCTCCCTTCTGGGGGAGAGGGGCTAGGGGTGAGGGGTTGGCCCTCGCTCAACCCTCACCAAACCTACATCGATGAACTGTCCGCCGCTCGTCTGCCTGCACTTCACGGCGACCACGTTCCTACCGACTCGAAGTGAAGACGCATCAAACGGCACGTTAACATACGCGTCGACCCACTGCTTGAACGACGCCACCAACCGACCATTGATGTAGACTTCCGCGTCTTCGTCGTGCCACAGGCGCAACATGACGTCGGTAGGCACCGACGAAAGCTCGAACGTGCGACGGATCCATATGTCCGGCGACGTCCACTCCGTCCCCACGTTCGGCGCAGGAGTCGTCTTCTGGCCGAATCCGCCCTCACCGGACTTCCAAGATGAATCAACGAAACCCTCTTCAAACCACCCCGATCCTGGGTCGGTAAATGAGTACCGCCACGTCTGCCGCAACTTCTCCGAAGTAGGCACGAGCAAGACAGTCTTCGGCACCGGCCCCGTCAAGCGCGCGTGCAATGCACGCGCCCACGAAGGATCGATCTTCACAACCGCGCGGTCGTACGTCATCAGACCGTTCACCTCGCCCTCGACGTCGGTCGTTTGTGTGTACACCGCCGCCGATAATCCCTCTTCGCGCAGTGCGTCGAGCTGCACGTACAGCCGCTCGTATGCGGGCCGCAGCTCATCAAGAGTCGTAAATGTCCGGTAACCCCAGTTCTGTTTGTCCTGCCACAGGTGGCCCGTCAACGGCAGACCAAGTCCGCCAAACTCGCCCAGCACTTGCGCGCGACGACCGTCGGCAGGCGAGACAGCCGGACCCGGATAACGGTGGATGTCCCACACATCGCCCACGCCGCGGTCGGTCCAACCGCTCGCGCTGTTCACGAGCCGCGTCGGGTCTAGTCCTCGCACCATCGCAGCGATCCGTGGAGTGTCCCATTGCCCCCAGCCCTCGTTGTACGGTACCCACATGACGATCGAGGGGTGCATCGAGTGCTGCTGCACGAGCCGTGTCAGTTCCGTCTCGAACTGCGCACCGCTCTGTGGCGTGCGCGTGATGTCCGGGTCGTCGCCGCCGATGTACTTGTCCCCGCTCGGCATGTCCTGCCAGACCATGATTCCCAATACGTCGCACCAGTAGTACCAACGCTCAGGTTCGACCTTGACGTGCTTGCGGATCATGTTGAAACCCAGTTCCTTCGTCTTTTCGATGTCGAATCTAAGCGCCTCGTCGGTCGGCGCGGTGTACAGCCCGTCCGGCCACCAGCCTTGGTCGAGCGGGCCGACTTGGAACAGCGGCTCGCCGTTCAGATAGAGTCGGCGACCATACGCATCCTCCTTCACTTCGATCTTCCGAAAAGCAAAGTATGTCGACACACGGTCGATCTCCTTTCCATCGCGCGTGAGCGAAACGTTCAGCGAATAAAGGTTTGGGTTCGATGGCGACCACTTGTGCGGCCGGTCGAAGAAGAACTCCGCAGTGCGCAGCCCAGGCGAGTGCATCGTGATCGGCACGCCGTCCGGCCCCACGATGGTGCCAGTCCATGTGTCGCCGTCTTTGGCACCGTCAACATCAAGGTTGATCTTCACTCCGCCCGTCGTCGCGTCCGTCACAACGTCGACGCGGCGCACATACGCCTCTCCCACCGGCTCGATCCAAACGCTCTGCCAGATCCCGCTCACCGCCGTGTACCAGATACCCTCGGGCTTCAACACCTGCTTACCGCGCGGCTGCGTCCCGGTGTCGGTCGGATCTTTGACGGAGACCAGCAGTTCGTTGTCGCCATCCTTCAGTTCCACTTCAAAGGAGAACCGGTCGTAGCCGCCTCGGTGAGAGCCGATCTCTTTGCCGTTCAGCCACACGACGGCCTCCCAATCGACGGCGTCGAAGTGCAGCATCGCCTTTCCTCGCCACTCTGCCGGCCTCATAAAGGTGCGCTTGTACCAAAGCGTCTGGTCCGGAAGTAGCGGCTTTTTGACGCCACTCAGCGCCGACTCGATGGGGAAGGGCACGAGAATCTTGCCAGTGTCGACACTTCGCATGACGGTCGAAAAGCGCGTAATCTCATAGTCCCAAAGCCCGTTCAGGCTCATCCACTTCTCGCGCACGAGCGTCGGCCGTGGGTACTCCGAGTGCGGCGCAGTCGTGCTCACGTTCTTCGCCCATCGGGTCATGATGCTGCCCTCAACGGGCTTCCATTGTTGCTGCGTGGTCATCGAAAGAAAAAGCAGAGCGCCGCTCAGCATTGCTCATTCTGTCACAGTCACCTTTACCCCTCTGAACTTCCGAACCTCCGAAGCCCCAAACCAGATACACTCCCCATACCATGCTCGCCTCCCTTGCGCTCCTCGCCGCGCTCACGACGTCACAGCTGGACCCGCTCCTCGACCAGGCGCGAGCCATCCACGCCAAGTACCCCCTCAGCGACGGC
>JANWJY010000174.1 GCA_025451715.1 Fimbriimonadaceae bacterium
AGATCAAGCGGCTGGTGTTGCCGAAGCAAAACGCAGCAGAAGCCGCAGTGACCCAGGGCGTCGAGGTGTACGGCCTGGAGTGCCTGCTCGACGTCGTGGAACTGCTCAACGGCTCGATGGACTTCAAGCCGTTCGCTTTTGAATTGACCGAAGCTGCCCGGACACCGCACTACGACGTCGACTACATGGATGTGAAGGGGCAGTCGCACGCGATCCGCGCTCTCGAAATCGCGGCTGCCGGCGGTCACAACGTTTTGATGACCGGCCCGCCGGGGTCGGGAAAAACAATGTTGGCACGTCGGTTGCCGACGATTTTGCCGCCGCTCGCTTTGGAAGAGAGTATCGCCGTCACCCGCATCTACTCAGCCTGTGGCGAGATGCGCGGGCGCGAGGGGCTGTTGTGGGAGCGGCCGTTCCGCGCCCCGCACCACACGGCCAGTTATGCCGCGATCGTCGGCGGGGGCGCGAACCCGAAGCCGGGCGAGATCAGCCTGGCGCACCACGGCGTGCTGTTCCTGGACGAGATGCCGGAGTTCAACCGCGAGGTCTTGGAGGCGCTGCGGCAGCCGCTCGAGGACGGGATCGTGAGCGTCGCGCGCGTGCAGGCGACGATGGTGGTCCCGGCGGAGTGCGTGCTGGTCGGCGCGATGAACCCGTGCCCGTGCGGCTACAAAGGTTACGCGGAGGCGAAGTGCATCGGCGCGGCGCAGTGCGACAAGTACGCGGGGAAGATCAGCGGGCCTTTGATCGACAGGATCGACTTGCACATCGTGGTGCCGCGCCTGCGGCCGGACGAGCTGATCGACAAGCCGACGGGCGAGCCGAGTTCGGCGATCCGCGATCGCGTAATGGCGGCGCGCGCGCGTCAGCACGCGCGGCTCGGGGGGCAGAGGATCAACGCGAAGATGGCGCCGCGGGAGATCAGGGAGATGGTGGTGATGGACCAAGAGTGCCAGGAGTTCATGAAGCTGATGTCGGCGCGGATGAACCTTTCGGCGCGGGTGTTCGACCGGATGCTGAAGGTGGCGCGCACGATCGCCGACCTGGTGGGGGAGGAGTCGGTGCGGAAGGACCACCTCGCTGAGGCCGTGCAGTATCGGGCGGTTGGGTGAGGGTGGAGAGCAGAGAGCGAATAGCTTGAGGGGAGGCGAGTGAAAACCCGGTCTGCCGCGAGCGGCGGCGAGACCGGGGCACCCAACAGAGAGCACGGACTCAGGAAGTTGCCGGGTTCGGGCAGTGTTTTGAACGCTCGCGGCGCGTCCTGACACCCAAGCTCAAATGGAACAAAGGTTCGACGTCAACCAGCTAAGGATCGCCAAGCCGTGCAGCGCGAGCTGGGGCGAGATGAGCGGGGACGAGCAACGGCGTTTTTGCGGGGCGTGCAAGAAGAACGTCTACAACGTCGCCGGGATGACCGAGCGGGAGGTCCGCGAGCTGATCACCAGGAGCGAGGTGCTACCGTGCCTGCGGCTGACTCGCCGCGCGGACGGCAGGGTCCTGACCCGCGACTGTCCTGTCGGGGTGGCGCGGTTCCGGCAGAAGGCGTTCCTCGGCGCGATGGCGTGCCTGGCTTTCGGGTTCACGGTCGTCGGTGCGTTCGCCGGACGGGAGAAGAAGAGCTGGGAGGGCGAGACGCTTGCGGACCACCTGCGGACCAAACCGGTGATCGGGCCGGTGATCGACAAGCTGTGCCCGACCTCGATCATGGCTGGCGAGATGATGCCGATGCCCTCACCAATGGTGGGGAAGATCGCGACGCCACCGCACGTCGTCACGACGGGAATCGCCGCGCCGAACGAAGTTGGGTCGTAGTTCACGGAACGCGCACGGGTAACGACAAGTCTGCCAAAGGTGTCCAAGAGTACGAAAGAGGCAAGCAATGCAACAGTCCTTCGACGTAAACCAACTCCGGGTCGCAAAGCCGTGCACGGCAGCGTGGAGCGAGATGAAGGGAGACGGGAAGAGGCGGTTCTGCGAGTCGTGCAAGAAGAACGTCTATAACGTCGCGGGGATGACGGAGGGCCAGGTGAGGGAGCTGGTCTCGAAGAGCGAGGTCCTCCCTTGTATGCGGCTATCTCGCCGTGCGGACGGAACCGTGATCACGCGCGACTGCCCGGTGGGCTCAAGGCGAATGTACCAGCGCTTCGGCTTCGCGGTCCTCGGTTGCCTTGCGTTCGGGTTTACAGTCGTCGGAGCGACGATCGGCAGGGAGCGCAAGCAATGGGACGGCGAGACTCTGGCCGACCACCTTCGCAACAAGCCCATCGTCGGCCCGGTAGTCGACAAGCTCTTCCCGCCACAATTCACCGCACTGGGAGTGCCGCTTTCCGTGACGCCTCTGCATCGCACCAACCCCTTTGCACTGCTCCCAGGTGAACAAGCTATGGTGGGAGCTCCTCAGTTCGCCGAGCCTATAGCCCCGGAACTTGTTGGTGAAGGCCCTGCGCAGCCGCTTGAGTAGCCAAACGTTGGCGCGGAAGTTGCCGTACTTACTGGTATCTTCACCTTGATGCGGACCGGTCGGCTAGCCCTCGCGGCAGCGCTCCTTTTGTGTGCCTTCTCGGCGTACGGCGAGGGGCTGCCCAAGAAGGTGCTGCTCGTGCCGATCGACGACCGCCCGGCGACCACGCAGTTCGCGCAGATGATCGGAGACATGGCGGGGGTGAAGGTCGAGCTTCCTCCACCGAACATCCTGGGAAAGTTCACCCAGCCCGGATGGCCCGAGAGCATCCTACAATGGATGGAGAAGAAGGGGCTGGACCAGTACGACGCGGTCGTGCTGAGCACCGACATGATCGCGTACGGCGGTCTCATTGCATCGCGCACGAACCGCAGCAGCTACAACCTCGCGATCAAACGGCTCAAGGAGCTCGAGCGGCTGCGCGCGACCGCGCCCGACACCAAGTTTTACGGGTTCTCCGCGAACACGCGGCTCGCGCCGACGGCGACGAAGGAGACGGAGACGTGGATCCTCGACATGTCGCGCTACGCGGTCGAGTCGGAGCGGTACCGCTATAACAAGACGCCCTCCCGCGCGCGCACGCTCGAGAACTTAAAGGCGCTGATCCCCAAGGGCGAGATCGAGAAGTACAGCCTGGTCCGGGAGCGAAACCTCAAGGTGCAGCAAGAGCTGCTAAGGATGACCGGCAGCGTGTTCGACTACATGATCCTTGGGCAGGACGACGCGCAGGTCGAAGGGCCGCACGTGCGAGAGACGAACCGGCTCAAGAGCGACTCGAGCGCGCTGGGGATCGTGAGCCGAGTTTTCTTCGCCGAGGGGATCGACCAGCACTCCAACGTGCTTGTTTCGCGAGCTCTCATCGACTCGGCCGGCTGGTCGCCTAGAGTTAGGATCGTGTTCGCCGACGAGGCGGCAAAGCGGCGCGTGGCGGCCTATGAGAGCGAGTCAATCGAGTCCTCGCTCCGCGCCCAGCTCTTGGTCTCCGGCGCGACGCCGGTCGGCGACAACGAGAGCTTCGACTACTCGCTCTACGTCAACACGCCCGATTCGAGCACGCTGCGGATGAACGTGTTCCTGGACTCGCTCAGGACCGAGGTGGACCAGGGCTTTCCCGTCGCGGTGGCGGACATTAATCTAGGCAAATCGGGGACCGGCGACCCCGCGCTCTTCAACGTCGTGACCGAGAACGGCCGCGCGGTGCGCCTTCTCGCCTATGCAGGCTGGAACACCGCCGGCAACACGATGGGGACGGCGATCCCTGCGGCGAACGTTTATCTGCTCGCGAGAAAGGAGCAGGTCGATCCTCTGGTCCGTGAGGTCGCGCTACGGAAGTTCGTGCTGCACCGTTTGGTCAACGATTTCGAGTACCACAGTTTCGTACGGCCCGAGGCGTACGCCCTGATCAAGGAGATGAACTCCTCGAAGGCGGAGACGTACGGTGCGGACTTCGTGCGACTGAACGATTATGTGTCGCAGGACATGAAGAAGCGGCTGATCGAACAGTTCGCCCAGCAGCTCTTGGGCACGCGTTTTTACGTCGGCGCAAAGCAGTTCGAGATCATCGGTCTCAAGGACGTTGTCGCCTACTTGCCCTGGCCGCGCGCGTACGAAGTCCGGCTGGAGTTCGACGTCGAGACGCGTGAAGTCATCGGCGAGGAGGGGCTTCCGCGGATCCTGATTCTTCCCCTCGGCAATGGTGGGAACGGGTAGACACAGGGTAACCTATTAGCCATGATCGCACGGATGCGAGGCGAGGTCATCGAGGTGGGAGCAGGCCGCGTTGTCGTCGACGCTGCCGGAGTGGGCTATGAAGTGCTCGTCCCCGAGTCTGTGCTCCTTGCGATTGGGCACCTCGGTCAGGACGTTGATCTCCGCATCCGACAAGTGTTCCGCGAGGACGGGCAGTTCCTTTTCGGTTTCTTGAACGCCGAGCAGCGTCGGCTCTTCGATTTGCTGACCGAAGTGAAGGGTTGTGGTCCGAAGATCAGCCTCGCCGCGATCAGCACGTTGGGCGAAAACGGCGTGGTCTCTGCGATCGCGACAGCGGACATGCGGATGCTCGCCCGTACTCCCGGGATCGGCCTGAAACTGGCCGAGAGGATCGTAGTCGAGCTCCGCGACAAAGTAGCTGAGCTTGCGCTGGTCCAAAGGGCTGCGGTCACGCTGCGCGACATCCCTGAGGACGAGGTGGTCGACGCGCTGCTCGCGCTCGGATATCGGCGGCAGGAGGCGGAGGGGGCGGCGTCGGAAGCACGACGTGAGGCCGAGTCGGTTGAAGACCAAGTGCGCGCGGCGCTGCGGAGGCTGGCACGGTGAGCCGGACTGAAGAGCTCGATCCCCGGCGGCTGCCTGAGGACTATTCCGAGACGACCCTTCGGCCACGCCGGCTAGACGAGTTCATCGGTCAGGAAAAGCTGAAGTCGAACCTCTCAGTGTTCCTGCAGGCGGCGCAGGGGCGTAGCGAACCGCTGGATCACTTGCTTTTGTACGGCCCTCCGGGGCTGGGAAAGACGACGCTCGCGCACATCGTCGCGAATGAGATGGGCGCTGAGATCCATGTGACGAGCGGACCGGCTGTCGAGAGGCCAGGCGACCTCGTAGGGATTCTCACAAACTTGGAGCCGCACGCGGTGTTGTTCATCGACGAGATCCACCGCCTGGCGCGGCCGGTCGAGGAGATCCTATATCCGGCGATGGAGGACCGCAAGGTCGACATCATGATCGGAAAAGGCCCTGCGGCGCGGTCGATCCGGCTCGATGTTCCTCCCTTTACTGTGATCGGTGCGACGACGCGGCAGGGGCTGCTCACGGGACCGCTGCGCGACCGCTTTGGGATAACTTTCAACTTCTCGTTCTATGACCAATCGGCTTTGAACCGGATCGTCTCGCGCTCCGCTTCGATTCTCGGCTATGCGATCGAGAAGGACGGCGGGGAAGAGATCGCCCGACGCGCGCGGGGGACGCCGCGAATCGCAAACCGGCTGCTGCGTCGCGTGCGGGACTTCGCGCAGGTGGATGGTCTGGAGTCGATCTCCCGCTCGATCGCGGACAAGGCGCTGGACGCGCTCGAGGTCGATTTTGCAGGCCTTGACTCGACCGACCGTGCGCTCTTGCGGGCGATTATCGAGAAGTACGACGGAGGGCCGGTGGGCGTCGAGACGCTCGCGGCCTCGACCGGCGAAGACTCGCAGACGATCGAGGACGTGTACGAGCCGTACTTGTTGCAGATGGGTTTGCTCGCCCGCACTCCGCGAGGTCGCACCTGCACGCGCTCCGCGTACGAGCACTTGGGCATCGCGGTGCCGAAGAAGGTCCGCGAGGGTGGCCCTGGGCTGTTCGACTAGTCGCCATGCGCATCACCGGCACCTTCCTGGACGAGATCACCCACGACATCCCGAGCCAGAACTGGGGCGAAAAGGAGTGGCGGAAGGAGTTCGGGCTCTACCGCGAGGTCGGGATTGACACGGTCGTGATCATCCGGGCGGGGTACCGGGACCGCTGCGTGTTCCCGTCGAAGACCGTTCCTGGTGCTTTGCCCGTCAAAGACGATCTCGCCGCGATGTTCCTGGACCTGGCCGAGGAGTACGGGCAGTCGCTGTTCTTCGGCACCTACGACTCAGGCGACCACTGGATGAAGGGCGACTGGAAGAAAGAAACGGAGGTCAACAAGGCGTTCGTCGACGAGGTGGCTTCAAGGTACGGCGAGAAGAAGGCGTTCGCGGGCTGGTACATGTGCCACGAGACCGCGCGCAACCACCTCAACATCACCGACCTCTTCAACGCGATCGGCGGGCACTGCAAGGCGGCGAAGGACGTGCCGGTGCTGATCTCGCCGTTCCCGATGGGCGAGAAGCAGGCGGGCAAAGAGAACGCCGTGCCGCTCAGCACGACCTTCAAGGAGTGGGACGAGATATTCGGCGCCAGTTCCGGGGTCATCGATATTTGCGCGTTCCAGGACGGGCAGATCCACTACCACGAGCTGCCCGAGTTCCACGCGGGGGTCTCCGCGCTCACCAAGAAGCACGGCGTGACTCTGTGGGCGAACGTCGAGTCGTTCGACCGCGACATGCCGATCAAGTTCCCACCGGTGGACTGGCGGAACTTGCGAATGAAGCTCGAGGAGGCGGGGAAGGTGGCCGAGAAGGTCATCACGTTCGAGTTCGCGCACTTTATGTCGCCGCACTCGGTTTGGCCCGCCGCGCACAACCTCTTCCGGCAGTACTGCGAAGAGTTCGTGATCGAGCTGTGACAGCGGCTCGCGAGGACGCTCGCCCTCCCCTTTACATGCGCTCGGGCGCGGAGATTCCGAGGAGGTCAAAGGTTGCCCTCAGCGAAGCGCGGGTGGCGACACAGAGAGCGAGGCGGGCCTGGCTCAGCTCGGGATGATCGGGCTGGATGACGCGGCACGCGTCGTAAAAGTGGTGGTAGGTGCGGGCGAGCTCGACCGCGTAGGTGGTGAGGCGGTTGACGCCGTAGTCTTCGGCGCAGCGCGCGACCTCGTAGTCGAGGTCCTGGAGCTTTAGGATCAACGCCTTCTCCTTTGGGTGCGTTAGGAGCGTGAGGTCGAGCCCCGCACCCCCCCCCCCCCCCACCCCCCCCGGGGGTGGGGGGGCTGGGGGGTGTGGGGCTCGACCTCACGCTCCTAACGCACCCAAAGGAGAAGGCGTTGATCCTAAAGCTCCAGGACCTCGACTACGAGGTCGCGCGCTGCGCCGAAGACTACGGCGTCAA
>JANWJY010000175.1 GCA_025451715.1 Fimbriimonadaceae bacterium
GATGTGCGCGACCGCAGTCGAGTACTGCTGCAGGCTGTTCGTGTAGTTGTCGATAAAACCGGTCCAGATGGGCAGCGCGAACAGCAGCACTGAGAACACGCTCTACTCCTATAAGATGGACGAGGTCACCTACACGACGCTCGACCCTTACGGGATCGTAGCAAGGATATTCGTACACGAAAAGACGCGCGAGGCGTATGACGCGGTCGTGGTCGCGAGCCAGAGCAAGGACAGCTTCCACGATCCAAGGGTGTGCTTTTCTGCCCAGGGCTGGGCGATCTCCAATCAGTGGGTAGTGCTTGTCGATACTAAGACGAGGGGCAAGGTTCCTGTTACGCTCGTCGCCATGGACGGCCCTGACGCTCGTAACAAGTTGGCGGCGTTCGTCTACAGAGGGCCGGGTGGTTTCTACGGTAACACCCAGAGGCTCAAGATCGCAATGTTCATCGAGCAGATGATGGGCGGTGACCAGCTCAGCGGCGTGTTCTATCGGTTCATCCCTCAGAACCTCGATCCGAACGACCCGAACCAAGCGTATAAGCTCCAAGTATTCATCGGTGAGTTCATCGATGCGGCGAACGGGGCCAGCGACGGGTACTTCTAGGCGAATCCAATGGATTGCGCGGTCCGTCGCTTACCCTGAACGCCCCAATGTCTAAGCTGTCAAACCGGGTTCGTCGCGGCTGCCCAGAGTCTCCGAGGTTTCCTCGTGAGTCTGGCGCAGAGTTGCACCCGATCGCCTTCCTCGATAGGGACGGGGTCGTCAATGCAGACAAGGGATATGTGCACCTCATCGATGACTTTGAGTGGATGCCGGGCGCCCTCGCGGCGATCAAGTACCTGAACTCCCACGGTTTCATCGTCGCCGTCGTGACGAACCAGTCAGGAATCGGCCGTGGCTTCTATGGCGAAGAAGAGTTCATGTTCCTCACGCTCTGGATGCTCAAAGAGGTCGACTTGGCAGGCGGGAAGGTTGACGTCGTGTATTATTGCCCGCATCATCCAGACTCCGCTGATGCTGAGTATCACGCTGCGTGCCGCGCCCGAAAACCTGGACCAGGAATGCTCGAACGCGCCGATGAAGAGTTCTTAATGGACCGCTCTCGCTCCTTTCTCATTGGCAATCGCGATTCCGACATCGGGGCGGCGAACGCGTTCGGCATTACGGGACACTTTTACGACGGCGGCGACCTGCTCGAAGTGATCCGCGGGATCGTCGAGGGCTAATCTGCTAAGTTCCGCACGTCTTGCGCACGGCTCTTCTTGCAGATCAACACCTCGCCGTCGGTGACTGCGACCACGACGTCTTCCATCCCGAGTACCGTGACCCTTTGGTCCTTCGTGTCGTTGTACACGACACAGCGTTCGCTGTCGACGAGGCGCATACTGCCCTGGGAGACATTGCCGAGGTCGTCGCTCGGAAGGCTCCGTGAAAGCGAGTCCCAGGAGCCGAGATCGTCCCACTCGAACCCTGCTGCGACGACGGCCACATTGCTCGCCTTCTCCATGAGCGCGTAGTCGATCGACGTGCCCGTAAGCTTCTCGAAGTTCTTCGCTGCGACCGTCTGATCGCCGTTACCCAGCGCGATCGCGACCTCGTCTACGATGTGCGCCGCCTCGGGCTGTGCCGCCTTCAACTGGTCCATAAACGACCCAAGCGTCCAGAAGAACATGCCGGAGTTCCAGAGGTAGTTCCCAGTGGCGATGAAGGCCTTGGCCGTGCCTGGGTCCGGTTTCTCCGCAAATCGCTGCGCGACCCAAGCCTGATCACCGAGCCCTGCACCGATCTCGATGTAGCCGTACTCCGTGGCCGGGCGGGTCGGCCTGATCCCGATCGTGACGAGCGCACCGGACTCCTCTGCGAGCGTCAACGCTTGATCGACGGTCTTCTGAAACGCTAGGTCAGGGGAGATCGAATGGTCAGCAGTAAGCACCGCGACCGCGACCTCTCGCCAAGATTTGCCTATGGATGCGATCAAGTGTGCGCTCGCCCACACGAGTGCACCGAGCGTGTTCTTTCGCGCTGGCTCCCCGATGACTCTCGAAGGATCGAGATTCGGGAGCGCCGACCGCGTCGCGGAGAGCAAGGGCTCAGACGTCGCGACAAAGAGACCGTCGCCGACCACGGGCGCGATGCGTGCGACCGACTGCTCAAGCAGACTGGCACTCGGCGACGCAAGTCTGAGGAATTGCTTTGGCCGTTCCGCCGTCGACACTGGCCAAAAGCGCGTGCCGGAGCCGCCTGCCATGATCACAGCGACGCGCCGAAAGCCCATTGCAAGACTCTACCATTTGGCCTAACGGTATCCTTGCCCCAATGGGCCGGGCAAAGGGCGCACCAAGCGCGAAGGGCCGTAGCAGATCGGCCAAGGTCTCTGAGGTGCTCGACCGCCTCGAGGCGCGCTATGGGAAGCCCCTCTACAAGTGCCGGTTCGAGCCGATGGACGAGCTGGTCTCGTGCATCCTGAGCCAGCACACATCAGACGCCACCTCATTTCCGGCCTTCCACCGCTTGAAAGCTGCCTACCCAGAATGGCAGATGCTCGTCGACGCGGGCGCGGAGAAAGTCGCGGACATTGTTCGAACGGCGGGGCTTGCAAACCAGAAGGCTCGCAGCATCGTCAGCGTGCTGAATGAGATCAAGAGACGGAACGGTGAATACTCGATCGAGAACCTCCGCAAGATGCCCATGGTGGAAGCGCGCGCTTGGCTTCAGTCGCTTCCGGGAGTCGGCCCGAAGACAGCAAGCATCGTACTGTGCTTCAGCTTCGGAATGCCCGCGATCCCCGTGGATACGCACATTTATCGTGTGAGCAAGCGTCTCGGGTTTGTTTCCGGAACGACCGACGCGAACAAGGCGCACGACACTCTGCTCGAGACGGTCGATGAAAGCGACGCATACCGGTACCACGTCCTCCTGATCCAACACGGACGACAGGTCTGCAAGGCGCAGCGCCCGTTGTGCGTCGCTTGCGAACTGCTCGAGCTCTGCCCGTTCGGGCAAAAAGTGGTGAAGAGTTGAGTGGTTTCAAAGACCCAGACGCTGCACTGCGGACGATTGCGAGAATCGATGAGGTCTCTCATCGCGCGCTGGGCGAGTTCCTTCTCACCGCCGCAGAGCAAACGAGCCGGCCAGACCAAGCGATCGTGAACTGCGAACGTTGGATCGCAGCCAGTGGGAGCCCCGCGACAATGGCCGACAGTCTGACCGCGACCCCTGAACTCGGGCGGCTGCTGATCACGCTCTTTGGTGCAAGCCATCAGCTTGCAGACGTGCTCGTACAAAACCCAGAGCTCGCGCACGTCGTCCTCGATCCTTCAGTGCTAGGCGAGAGACCTGAACCACAGAGTCTGAAGGAACAGATCTCCGGGCTCCTTTCTGCAAGCACGTCGTTCTCGCACTCCCTCGACCGCCTGAGGTTCGTCAAGCAGGGCTGGCACGTCCGGATCGCCGCAGCCGACCTGGCCGGCATCTGGCAGGAAGAGGAGGTCTGGCGAGGGCTCTCAAACGTCGCCGACGCGCTCGTTTCGACTGCCCGGGACGTCGTCTGGCAAGACGTCTGCCGGCAACGGGGCCAAGAGGGAGAGTGTCCCGTCAGTATCATCGGAATCGGCAAGTTAGGCGGCCAAGAGTTGAACTTTTCGTCCGACGTCGACCTGATCTATGTCCTCGACGACGACGCGGGCACCGATGTCGAGAAGCTCGCCTCACGGTTCGGCGAAGCGCTCAACCGCGCACTAGCAGATCGGATGGGAAGGGGCTCGTTGTACCGAGTCGACCTCCGGCTGCGTCCCTACGGCTCGCGGGGGTCACTAGTGCCCAGGATGAAGTCGGTCGAGGGCTACTACGAGCGCTACGCAGAAGCGTGGGAGCACCTGGCGCTCATTAGGAGCCGAGTGATCGCAGGCGATGACGACACGGCCCGCAGATGGAACGACGTGCGTGAAAAGACGTGCTTCCAGCCACAGCGCGGCGAGTGGTTCGTCCAAGAACTTCTCCAGATGCGGACACGGATCGAAGAGGGCCACGATCAGAACGACCTCAAGCGCGGGGTCGGAGGTATCCGCGACATCGAGTTTCTGACGCAGATCCTACAACTGCTCTATGGACACAAGCTCCCGGAGCTCAAGACGCTCTCGACGCTCACCGCCCTGCGAATGCTTGCACAGTTCGGTGTCTTGCCAGGCGGCTCGGCGGACGAACTCGTAAGCGCATACACTTTCCTGCGACAGGTCGAGCATCGAATTCAACTGCTCGGTGACCAGCAGTCGCACAGTGTGCCCACCGACATCGAGGGGAGGTCGGAGCTTGCGCGCAGGACGGCGTTCACGACACTCGATGGGTTCGACGCCGCGTTGGCGATGCACCGCGCCCATGCCAGGGACTGGTACCGAACTGTCCTTCTGCAGTCCGAGGAGCCGCACGCCGCACGAGAAGAAGTGCAGAACAGATCGGGAAGGCACGCAGCGATCGTCACGCAATGGATCGACGGGATTCCAGAGCCGACAGCCTTCTACGACAGCCTTATAGAGAACGAGTCGAGCCTCGAACGAATGTTGAGGATCGCAGAAAAGGCACCTGCGCTTGTTCCACAGTTGCGGCACTTCGTCGCTGTCACCGAACAGGTCATGAGCGGCGAGGTGCTAGAGCCAGTTGAAACCGTGTTTGCGACTAAGACCGGAGATGTGACCGGTCTTGCCGGAGCGATGAAGCGGGCTTGGCTCCGAACCGTGTGCCGGTGGGTCTTGACTGAGGACTTCGACCTCGGAACAGCGCTCGCCGACCACTACGACTCTGCGCTCGAAGCGGTGATGGATGGGGCTCCGTTCCGGGCCATCGCGCTGGGAAGCTTTGGTGCTAGGGAGATGTCGCTCTATAGCGACCTCGATGTCGTGTTCTGGCAGGACGGCACGCTGGAGCACGAGAGAGACGAGAAGGCGGCGCAGGCGGTCCTCACGCAGGTGCAGGCGCTGAGGAGGGCCGGAGCCCAGATCGAACTTGATATGCGGCTCCGCCCGGAGGGCAAGAAGGGGCGGCTCGTCCATACGGAAGAGTCGTTCCGTAGATATGAGGAGGCATCGATGGAACCCTGGGAACGGCTTGCCCTCGGCCGCGCGCGGGCGACTGGGGGGCTCCCCAATGCGATCACACAGGCCGCGTTCGGCTCGCCTCTGGATAACGAGAACCTTGAGAGGCTCACAAGAATCAAAGGGCGGGTCGAGACGGAGCGAGTGCCGGTCCAGTTTCGCCGCAGGCACATCAAACTTGGTGTCGGCGGCCAGGACGACGTGCTCTGGCTGGTCCAGCTGCTTTGGTGGAGGCACTATCCCCAAGTCGATGGCGCGATCGTGTCGGTCGTCGACCGGCTTCGCGAACTGCTCAAGATCGGCGCTATCAACGCGCTTGAAAGGGATCAAGTTGAGCAGGCGTGGAGGTTCTACCGCAGTGTGCGAATCTACTTGGCACTCCAAGGGTTCAACGACGAAGTCCTTCCAGAGAACCCGGATAAACTAGCTCGGTTGGGCGCAGTGTCGGGCGTGGGGAAAGAGAACGAAGTTCTGGCGCAGTTCGAACGGCACGCCAGGGTCGTAAGGGACCTGTACGAAGCGACGATAGAGAGGCTACAGGATTAGATGCAGTACGTCTTGCTCGCCTTAGGCTCGTATCTGCTCGGCTCTCTTCCGTTTGGATTCATCGTCGCGCGGCTTCGCGGTATTGACATCACCTCCGTCGGGAGCGGCAACATCGGCGCGACCAACGTGGCTCGAGTGCTTGGCTGGCGGCTCGGGCTCATCGTGTTTCTCCTTGACGTCGGCAAAGGCGTGGTGCCGCCGCTTGTGACGGCGTCCGTGACGGGCAACCGCGATGCGGCCGTCCTGATGGGGTTGGCTGCGGTCCTCGGCCACACTTTCAGTCCCTTCCTGAAGTTCAAAGGTGGAAAGGGAGTTGCGACGGGCCTCGGCGCGCTGATCGGCAGTGCTCCGCTGGTCGGTGCAGTGGTGTTCGGCACGTTCCTGTTGTTCTTCGCCGTCACGCGCATCGTCAGCTTTTCGGCGCTCGTCGCATCGGCTTCGGTGCTTGTCTACGGGCTAATTTGGGGTCAAGGCTGGATGTTCTTCGCCGTCTTCACGCCCATGATCGTCTATGTGTTTGTCCGCCACAGGGCGAACATCGAACGCTTGCTGAAGGGTCAGGAGCCCAAGCTCGACCTGAAGAAGAAGATGAAGAAGGACGACGAGGACAAAAACAAGGATGCTTGAGCTCCTCGCCAGCATCCGAGACTCTCCGGTGACCGCGGCTTTCGGCTGCGCAGCGATCATCCCGCTCGCGGTGTGGACGATCGCAGTGGTCGGTTGGATGATCATGGGCGAGATGGACTTCCTGTTCGGCCTCGTCGCGCTCATCGTCGCGTTCCTCCTGGGGATGGTTGTTATGATGCCGTCCCAGCCGGTGTTCGCGCCGATTGCATTCTGCGGGATCCTCCTTCTGATGATCGTTTTTCCTATCGTCAGACGTCAGTTGGACAGGCGCGCGCTCGTTGCGATAGAGGTCGAGCAGATCGAGGGCGCGTATCAGATGCTGTCCGAGAAGCCCGACAACGCCAGCGCCATGTTCAAACTCGCCGAGCGGCTCTACTACCGCGGTCTCGTCGGTCATGCCATCGGGATCGGTGAGCTGGCGCTAGCGAAGATGCCTCAGAGCATGTTTCCAGAGGAGAACCGCGCTATACAGAAGTGGAGACACGCCGCCAAGAACCTCACCGCAAACCAGGATCTCCCTTGCCTCGTGTGCGGACACCGCAACGGCCCGGCGATCCTGTATTGCGAGTCCTGCGGCTCGAACTACCTCGCGCTCTACGCAAGAGGAAAGTGGCTGGGCACCACGCTGGCGATGCGTCTGGTCGCCGCATGGGTCGCGGCGATGGTCGCCCTGGTAGGACTACCCATGACGGTCAGTTCAATAAAGGAACTGCCGATGGTCATCGCGCTTGTCGTGCTACAAATAGGCATGGCAGGGCTCCTCCTGTGGCGCGCGTTCGCCTATAAGGGGGCGCTCGCATGAAGCGTCTCGACAGGTACATCCTCCGAGAGATGTTCACGCCGATGCTCGTCGGTACGCTTGTCATTGCGCTGCTGTTCATGGCGAACGAGTTCATCGCGATCTTCAAGAACTTCGAGGTCACGCGCCTCCCGTTCAGTGCGATCCTCCAAATGGTGTTCTTCCGGATGCCGTTCTGGCTGAGCTTGACCCTACCGTCCGGCACCGCGATCGGCGTTGCGCTTGCCGTCTCGCGGCTCGCGAGAGAGAGCGAGATCACAGCGATGCGCGCCGCCGGCTTGCCTCTCCGGCGAATATTCATGCCGATCCTGCTCGTCGGCCTCCTCGTCGGCGTTGCAAACTTTTACATCGTTGAGAAACTGATCCCGCCGGCCGCGAAGGCGTACAAGAACGTCACGAACAAGGCGAGCGTGCTCGGTTCTGCGCCCGCGTTCAAGTCGAACGTAATGCTCCAGCTCGACCAGTACACAGCGAATTTCGGCGAGGTCCAACGGCTCAAGGGTGGAGAAGTGCTCCTAAAGGACGCGGTGATCTTTGAGCGGCCAAAGTTGGGCGAGACTTGGCTCTACACCTCTCCACAAGGAACCTATAAGGACGGCGTCTGGGACTTTCCAAGCTCTTACTGCTGGCGGTTTAGCGGCATCCAACTTATGGCGGGGCAGTCGCAGCACCTCGTCATCAACCAGGTGATCCGCGTCGGCGACCTGTTCGTGCAGCCCGCGCCGGAAGAATCCACGGCAGAGGACCTCCGAGTTGCGATTCAGCGCGGCAAGGCGAGTAAGACCGACACCACAAACCTTGAAGTCGCTTATCACGTCAAGTACTCGCTTCCCGCTTCGTGCCTCGTCTTCGCTCTGACCTCTGCAGCCTTCGCAGTTGCCATGATGCGCAGTGGCCCGTTCGTTGGGCTCATCGTCAGCATGGGCCTCGTCATGCTGTTTTACAACGCCCATATTGTGTGCACCGAGATCATCGGCCAAAAGGGTTGGCTCCCGCCCATCGTCGCGGCTTGGCTCCCCGACGTTCTTTACTTGATCGTCGCGCTGATCTTGATCTGGAGGGCAGAGTGAGGGCGCGCGCCCTCCTCGCCGCGATAGCCTTCGCCGGAGTCGTGCGCGCACAGACCCAGGGGTCGCAACTCCCAAAGCCAAACCCGCAGGCGAGCCAGGAGTTCAAGATCCTCGGCGGAAACCTCGAAAGCACTGACGGCGACACGTATGTGCTGACTGGTGCAGTCCGCGCTCAGTTCAAAGGCTACGACATCTATGCCGATAAGCTCGCTTTCACAAGGTCCACACAGATCGCGCGGCTTGAGGGCAATGGCCGCTTAGTCGGCGAGGGCTCAGAGGTCTTCGGAGACGTCGTCATCGTAGACTTCAAGAACGACACCTTCCAGTTCGAAGACGGTAAGGCGCGCCTTTCTCCCGAGATGCTGAAAGGAGAGGCGAAGGACGACGTCTACCTCACCGCTGGCTCAGGCGGAGGCACTGAGGCGAACTTTACGATCAGGAAGGGCATGTTCACCACGTGCGATAAGCTCATTCCGCACTCGAAGTTCACGGTCGACTCAGCCCGCGTGCGACCGAACAAGTACGTCGAGCTCCGCAACGCGCGGCTCGAAGTGCTCGGCCACACGATCTTCGGCGTACCCTACCTCGTCATCCCGCTGATCGAAGACGGCACACGCTACCTCCCCGACATCGGCCAGAGTCCGGACGAGGGCTATTACATCAAGACTCGGTTCAGCACTCCGCTTCCGGGCGAGAGCTACTTCGACACGCGCGTCGACTACATGACCAAGCTCGGGCCCGCGTTCGGGCTCGACTACATCTATGAGCGCGACGGGCTGACGGGGAAGATCAAGGCGTACACCGTTTCGGGCGCTGACAAGTTCTCGACGATCTCTGCCACACACCAGCAAGACCTCGGGCCAGGCAAACTGATGTTCGACGCGAACTACCAGAGCCACAACTACCTCACCGCCCCGCAATCGACGCTCATCAACACGCGAGCACAATACGTGCTGCCTTGGATGAGCGGCAATTCCCGCTTCTCGTGGTACCGAGTAGGCAGCGACCGCGCAGGGTTCAGTTCGTTGTCTCAGAGCTTCTCGTTCAGCGATGGGCACGCATGGAACAAGAACTTCAATACGCAGTTGGACGCCAACCTCGCGCGCTCCGAGAGCAGCTCTGGCACCGACTCCGAGCGGTTCGACCTGCGCTTCAACAGTCGCATGGATCTGCGGACCGTGACGGCGGATCTGCTCTATCAGCGCAGCATTCCAGTCGGCGGTACCGCTGGCTTCTCCAGCTCGACCGACCGGACCCCGATGCTCACGCTCAAGACCGACTCGCGCCGGTTGTTCGGCGCGGACTTTGGGCGAGTCTGGCCGCTCCAGTCGGAGTTCTCAATCGGCGAGCTCGCCGATCCCGCGTCCGGCGGAACGCTCACCCGCATGGACTTCAACCTCGGCCTCAACCGCACCGACACGAAAGGGAACAGCTCGCTGAGATGGTCTGGCGGATTCAAGCAGGGCATCTACAGCGACGACACCGCCCAGTACGTGCTCGACTATAGCCTCGGTTGGTCGTACGCCTTCGGTCGCCGCTCAAAGCTCGACATCGGATACCGCAACCACCGCGCGTTCGGCTTCACGCCGCTCTCCATCGACCGCACGGGACGCAACGACGCGTTCTCCGTCGACCTCAGCTACCAGCTCGTCCCGACGCTGTTGCTCACCGCTCGGTCCGGATATGACGTCCTTCAGGCCGACAGAGGCAGTGTGCCGTGGCAGCAACTGTGGTTCCAGTCGGCTTGGAACCCGTCGAAGAGCATCGTTGTAAAGACGTCGAGCACCTACGACACCTTCAGCCAGGTGTGGAGCAACATGCGCCTCGACGCGACGTACAACGTCGGCGACATGCGCGTGGGTTTTGGGACCCGCTACGACGGTCGTCGCTCCGTGTGGGGGTCGTCGAGCCTGCTGTTGCAAGGACTGAAGTTCGGTAGGACGACGTTTTCGACGGCGCTCGACTGGAACGGCTACACCGAGCGCTTTGAGGCGCAGCACTACAGCATCATCTACGACCTTCACGAGGCCGAGATGGTGCTCGACTTCATCGACAACAACGTCGGGTTCCGCTCGGGCCGTCAGATCGCGCTCTTCTTCCGCCTCAAGGCGTTCCCGACGCGCTCGCCGTTCGGCAGTGGCACGCGCGGCCAAGCGATCGGCGGCGGCACGGGCATAGGCGGTTAGGAACTGGCGCTGTTGTACGACCGCAGCGCAAAGGTCCAGAAACCGCGTGCGCAAACGAGCGCAAGCGTAGCCCAAAAGACACCGAGACCGACCATTGCAGGGTCGAAGCCGCGCACGATCTGCCGCGCAGGCATCGTCGCGAGGAACGCGATCGGGACGTAGAAAACCAGCGCGCGCTGGATGCCCGCCCCAAAGATGTCGATCGGGTACCGCGACACGTCGAGCGTCGATTCGCTGAGCACCCAGAGGTTGTCGACGCGCACGAACCAAACGCTCGTCGCCATGAACAGCAGGTTCATGCTGTAAAAGATCGCGATCGCACAGAAGAACAGCACGATGTACCCCGCCCACTGAGAGAACGCGACGGGCTTGTCGAACTGACCGAGCCCGTACCAAAGCATCAGCGTCCCGGCGATGAACGATCCGATCTGGTCGAAGTTGAACCGACGCGTCGAGGCCCAGAACTGCGAGTCCACGGGCTTCGTCAGCACGAAGTCCATCGTTCCCTTGCGAACCATCTCTGGGATCTCCATCATCGAGCGGAAGAACAGCCCGAACACCGCGGAGATGATGAACGTAGTCGAGCCGAGGATGAACCCCTCACCCTTGCCCCAGCCCGCGATGTTGCTCGTGTTCCGGTAGATCACCATCAGCACGAGCAGGAACCAACCGACCCACACCATGTTCTGCAGGATCTTCGCGATGAAGTTGGCGCGGAACTCCAGCTCGCGCACGAGCGAGCTCGTGAGGAACACTTTGTAGATCCGCAGGATGCGCGCCAAGTCCGGAGAGTACCGCCGCTGCGTCTATACTCGTGTGATGCTTGGGGTCTTGTGGTCCGTGCTGAATTCGCTGATCGCCGCATTGGGTGGGCGATTTTTGCTTCGGCACTGGATATCTCATCTTGATCCAGCCGAGAGACTTGGTTTGTCGGGGCTTGTGGGACTTGGAGTCGTTGGACTCCTGACGCTTTTGTGTGGGCTACTGCCTCGGGGCGGCATTACGTTCGCCATGATTGTCCTCCCTGTTCTCATCCCTTTCTTGGGAATTCAAGTTAACAAGGGCAAGTATCTCAGCGAGTGGCGATTCAAGCTGAGCGGCTACTACGACATTTCCGCAGTCGCCATTCTCATATTCATCGGCCTGCTCGCTCTCATCGCCGTGCTCGCGCCGAGCATCGCCACGGATTGGGACACGATCGCGTACCACCTCGCCGTCCCCAAGCTCTGGCTGGAGCACGGGCGGATCGACTACATCCAAGGAATCCACCACTCGAACTTCCCGAGCACGATGGAGATGCTATTCATGTGGGGCCTAGAGTGGGGCGGGCAGAGCGGCGCGAAGGCGTTCTCGCTCATGGTGTACGCGTTCGGGTGCCTTGCCCTCTTCGGCCTCGCGCGGCGCTGGTACGGCCGTAGCGCCGGCTGGTGGGCGGCGATCGGCTTCGCCGGCATCCCCGTCGTCGCGTGGGAGAGCGGAACGGGCTACATCGACGTCGCCCACGGCCTCTATGCAGGGCTTGCTGCCATCTACGCAGTCGAGGCGTTCAGGAAGGACGCAGATAACAAGCACGCGCTCGTCCTTTCCGGCATCTGCCTCGGCTTCGCGCTCGGTACCAAGTACACCGGGCTACAAATGCTCGTCGCCATCGCGATCGTGGTCGGCTTCGCCGGACTGTTCCAACTAGGATTCAAGGGCGCAGTTCGCGCAAAGCTGACCGTCTCGCTCATAGCGCTCCTGATCGCGTGCCCCTGGTACATCAAGACCTACGTCTACACCGGAAACCCCGTGTACCCGTTCTTCTTCAGCGTCCTCGATGGCAAAGACTGGGACGCGTGGCGAGCATCGATCTATACAGCGGAGCAGAAGAGCTTTGGTGTGGGCGCAAATCCTGCGAACATCGGCCACGCGGTCCTTGGACTCGGCTACCAGCCTGGCCGCTACACGAACCCGAGGCAAGACACAGGTGGCGGCTTCCCGACGGGTGCGATCGGCTTCGCCTGTCTCCTCGCGGGCGTCTGCGCAGCGACCTGCGGCAGACTCAGAAGGGAAGAGCGCCTGCTCCTCGCCATCGTCGGGATCGGCTTCCTGATGTGGTTCTTCCTCTCGCAGCAGAGCCGCTATCTCACCATGCTCGCGATCCCGCTCGCCGTGCTCGGCGCGGGCCAGGTCTCCCGCGTCAAGTGGGGCCCCGCCGTCGCCGCCGCTTTCGCCCTGCAGGCTCTCGCGACTGTCTACATGATCAACACGTTCCAAACCAAGACCCAACTCATGGTCGTCACAGGCAAGGTTTCGCAAGAAGAGTATCTGTCCCAGACCATGCCCACCTTCTCCAAAGTCGCGAAGAAGATCAACTCCCTCCCGGATGGCTCAAAGGTCGCCCTCTACGACGAAGTCTTCGGCTTCTACCTCAATACCCCCTATTTCTGGGCCAACCCCGGCCACTCGATGTTGATCCCTTACGAGAGCCTTGAAAACGGCGAACAGTACATCCAGGCGATGAGAGACCTGGGCTTCACGCACATTTATCTGAACATGGCATATGCCGACCAGCGGTTCCGCGACGCCCTCTCAAACACGACCCCGTACACACCGGAGGAATGGGCGCAGATGTCTCCCGACCTCAACACGAAGTGGAAGCTCCTCGTCGCCGACGCTGCGAACCGAGGACTCATCCGTGAGGTCGAAGGGTTCGAGGAGGCGGGAATAGGCGAGATCGTGCGCTAGACTCTCCGCATGAACTACAGACAGCTCGGCAAGCACGGCGTACGGGTCAGCGAGGTCGCGCTCGGCGGGTGGCTCACCCACGGCCGCTCGATCGACGACGATACGACCTCTGCGATCGTCTACCGCGCCTTCGAGCTCGGCGTCAACTTCTTCGACACCGCCGACGTCTACAACCGCGGGGAAGCAGAGAAAGCGCTCGCAAGAGCGATCAAAGGGATGAGACGCGAGAGCCTCTTCATTTCGACCAAGTGCTTCTTCCCGATGAGCGACGAGCCGAACGACCGAGGGCTCAGCCGAAAGCACATAACCGAGAGCGTCCACGCGTCCCTAAAGAGACTCGACACCGACTACGTCGACCTCATGCAGTGCCACCGCAACGACCCCGAAGTCCCGATCGAGGAAACGGTCCGCGCGATGGACGACCTCATCCGACAAGGCAAAGTCCTCTACTGGGGCGTGAGCGAATGGCCCGCGGCAAGGATCGCTGAAGCGTGCCACAAGGCAACACAGATGAACTGCTGCCTCCCAGTCTCCAACCAGCCCGTCTACAACATGCTCAACCGCTACATCGAAAAGGACGTCCTCCCCACCAGTGAGACTTACGGCCTTGGGCAGGTGGTGTTCTCTCCGCTTGCGCAAGGTGTCTTGACAGGCAAGTACAAGCCTGGACAGCCGATGCCCGAAGGCTCTCGCGGCGCCGACGAGAACTCGAACATGTTCATGGGCAACGTCCTCACCGACGAAACACTACAGAAGGTCCAAAACCTCGGCAAGATCGCAGAGAAGTTCGGCTGCACGATCGGCCAGCTTGCGCTGGCGTGGTGCCTGAGGCAGCCAGGGGTCAGCAGCGTGATCGTCGGAGCGTCGAAGGTCTCGCAGATCGAGGAGAACGCGGTCGCCTCCGGCCTAATGATTCCACCTGAAGCGTGGGACCAGGCAGACGTGATCCTAGCCTAAACCAACGGTGCCCCCGAGCGGTATAACTCGACTAACAAAGTGCCCACAAAGGACGACGACCAACAGGCCGCCACCAAACCCTTTCGCCAGGACGTCAGCGACAGGGTAGTCGACGCGCTCGGCACGGGCGAGACCGAGTTCGAGAAGAAGCGCGGCATCAACACCGTCGAGATACGCCCGGGCCTTACACGCGCCCTAATAACGGGCCTGCCGGAGCCGATCATGGCCTCCCGAATCAAGGTCCTCGAGGTCGTGCGAACCGCGGGCGTCAGCATCGACTTCCTAAAGTTCGCGCAGGCTGCGATGAGCTTTGTCGCCGCCGACGAAGACCACAAAAAACTTGAGACTGCCCTCAAACAAATCGACGGTAAGTCCGAGCTTGAAAAAGACTGCTGTATCGTCAGCGTCCACGCCGTAAACATGCAGGACGAGGAAGGGCTCGTCGCACGGATCATCAGCGAGGTGATCGCGAGCGGTGAGTCAGTCGACCACATCGGAGATATGCACGACCGACTGCTCCTCGTCACCGACTCGAAGACAGGAGATAGGCTCGCAAAGAAACTCCGCGACCAAATCGAGAAGGCTGCATCAAGGTGAAGGTCAAGGTCATGAAGTTCGGCGGCACTAGCGTGCGTACGCCAGAAGCTCGCATGCGCGCCGCGCTGCGAGTGATCTCCGCCGTCGAGCAGGGCTATATGCCCGTCGTCGTCGTCAGCGCGATCGGCCGCAAAGGCGAGCCCTACGCGACCGACACCCTCATTGGAATGCTCAACGAGATCGACCCGAGCGTCAAGCCCGACCAGCGCGAGCTCGACCTGCTGATGGCTTGCGGCGAGATCCTCTCCAGCGTCATCTTCGCCCACACCCTCAAGGCCCTCGGCCACAACTCAATGTCCATGAGGGGGGGCCAGGCCGGCATCCGAACCGACGGCACCTACGGCAATGCCAGGATCCTGGCCGTCAACCCCTTGGGCCTCTTCGAGGCCCTCAAGAGGGGCTATATCCCCGTTGTTTGCGGTTTCCAGGGCGTCTGGACCCAAGGGGGCCTCCCAGGGGCCGAGCTGACCACCCTCGGGCGTGGGGGCTCGGACACCACCGCTTCCGCCGTCGCGGCGGCCCTGGGTGCCGAGGCCGTTGAGATATACACGGACGTGGACGGCGTCAAGACCGCCGACCCGGACTTTGTCCCCGGAGCCCCAACCCTCGGCAAGGTCACCTACGACGAGGTCGCCGAACTGGCCTATCTCGGCGCAAAGGTCGTGCACCCGCGCGCAGCCGAGATCGCCATGCGGTTCGACGTCCCGCTTTGGGTCAAGAACACTTTCACGGACCACCCGGGGACCGAGGTCGTGCAACGCGAGGACTTTCCCGGGCGCCGCGTGACCGGCGTCTCGCACACAGGGAAGCTCGTGTACGTGCAGTTCGACCTCGGGTGCATCAAAGCGCCGCACAAGCTCCCGTTCCAGGCGCACGTCTACGAGATGCTCGCAAAGGAGGGCATCAGTTTGCACATGGTCGACCTGAGCCCTGGCAGCATCGGCTTCGCGATACCGCGCGAACAGTTTCCGGGAGTCGAAGACCTGTTCGACGGCCTCGTCATCCCGATTTCCGACGGCGAGAGCAGCATCTACGTTCTCGGTCGGCACGACAAACCGACCGTCGCCGCAGAGACCCAACTGCGACTGCTCGCCCCACTTGGAAAGGCGATCGATGTCCCGTACGTTGTCACGGAAGGTGCGACGATGGTCTCGCTTGTCGGGCACGAATACATGCAACAGCCCGGTGTGTTCGAGAGCGTCCTCACGACGCTTCACGAGAACAAGATTCCTGTGATGCAGGTGAGTGACAGCGACTTCTCGCTCAGTTGCCTCATCCCAGAGTCAGAGCTCCGCAAGGCCGTCGTCACGCTGCACGACCGCTTCGTCACCCAGGGGACGGCGTAGTGCCGTTCACGCTCCCAGTCGGCCGCGCCGCGGTGATGGGTGTGCTCAACGTTACACCGGACAGTTTCAGCGATGGAGGGCTGTTTTTCGACCCGGAGAGTGCGATGGATCACGCCAGAGCGATGGTCGCGCAGGGCGCGGACGTGATCGACGTCGGTGGAGAGTCGACGAGGCCCGGCTCAGAGCCAGTGACGGCCGATGAGGAACTCCGCAGGACGGAGCAGGTCGTGCGGCGGCTGGCACAAGAAGGGATCGCGGTCTCGATCGACACCTCGAAGTCCGAGGTGGCGAAGGCGTGCCTCGATGCCGGCGCAGTGGTCGTCAACGACGTCACTGCGCTGCGTAACGACGAGATGAAACGAGTCTGCGCCGCGGCCGGATGCACGGTTTGCCTGATGCACATGAAAGGCGACCCCAGAACGATGCAGACAAACCCCGCCTACCATGACGTCGTCCAAGAGGTCAGGGATGAACTGGCTGCACACGCAGAGAGCGCGGAAAGGCATGGAGTGAGTAGACACGACATTTGGCTCGACCCCGGCATCGGGTTTGGCAAGTCGATCCAGCACAACCTCCTGCTCCTCAACCACATCGATGAGATCGTTGCGCTTGGCTACCCAGTGCTCGTCGGCATAAGCCGCAAGTCATTCATCGGCAGGCTGCTCGGTTCGGAAGGCACGCCTCTTCCGGCGAGTGAAAGGCTGCATGGATCGCTCGCTGCACAGACAGTCGCCCAGTCGAGGGGCGCAAGGATCATCCGCACCCACGACGTCGCCGCAACCAAGCGCGCGGCGACGATCGCCCAAGCCATCCTCACTCAGGATTGAGGAACTTGCTCATGGGGTCCGCCCGAGTTTCAGGGTGGAACATTTGCCCGCCCATGTTCGCCGTCTTCACGGCGAGGTACATAGAAACGAGCAACAGCACCAGTGCCGCCATCATGAGTGACGTCGGCACTTCTTGCATCCGCTTGGCTATTCCTAGCCCTGCGAGCGCCACAAGGCCGCCGACCAGGCCCACGATCCACGTCGTTTTGCCCAGCGCCTCATGTTTCTCCAGCCTTTCATGTTGGGGAAAGCTGTCGTCGTAGATGTCTGCGGCGCCCCCAGTGAAGTACGCTGTCCCACAAGCCACTGCGGTCAGGACCATGAGGCCGAGCGACACCTTCTTGATCGCCGCGTTCTTGCTTACGAACCCGATAAACATCACGAACAGCGCGACGAACGCGAACGCGACGGGCATATGGTTGACGATGAGGTGGAAGTGCGAAGCGTTCATCGGTCTCCGAGGTTACTATACAGACTCTGGTAGCAAAGAGTTTGCTACACTTTTGTGAGCTTCCAGTCACCTTTCCTGAACAGCCAGATCGCAGCCACACCCTGGATTAGCTGAGTCAGAGCCATGCTCATCCAAGCACCGTCCGAGCCCATGTTGGCCCCCTCCACGGTGATGAGCCCGAATACGCCAATGCTGGGCAGGGCGAGCACAGCCGCCAGAGGCACGCGCACACCCCACAGGGCGAACATCGAGAGCCACATGGGCCTTCGCGTGTCGCCAGCGCCCTGCATCGCGCCGATAAGCACCATCGCATACGCGAAGAACACCTCGGTCGAAGCCACGTACCGCGTGTACTGGGCAGCCACGAGTGCCGTTGCGGGGTCGCCCGGCAGAACCATTCTCGCCAATGGGCCCGCGAACACGAACAGCAGCACAGAAACGATCGCGCTGACGATCGCTGCCTGGTGGGCCGCAGTCCAGCCGAGCCTTTCCGCCCGCTCGGGGTCCTTCATTCCGAGGCTTTGGCCGACCAGCGCCGCCGCTGCGATTGAGAGCCCGAACGCGGGCATGAAAGCAAACGACTCGATCGAGAACCCGGGACGTAGGGCGCCTTGCGCGTGCATCGAGTCTGAAACGTCTTTGAGCACGACTGTGAACGCAGCGAGGGAAGTCACCCGCACGATCGACATCATGCTTGCAGGGACCGCGATTCGTAAGATGCGCTTCACCCACTCCATCTCCGGGATGCGCAAACTGAGTTGAGTGTCCAGCGGAGATCTCTTGCTCCAAACGATGTAGATGATCGCCGCAACCCAAGAGCTGACCGCCATCGCGATCGATGCGCCCACGAGCCCCCATCCCGCACCCGGTAGCGTCACGCCCCATACGTCTCGTGTGGGAAGCACGAGAAAGCAGTTGAGGATGATGTGAAGAAAGATCTGGATACCGCTGATCACCATCGGGCTGCGCGTGTCACCGATCCCCCGCAACGAGCCCGCTAGCGCCTGGATCACGAACACCGCAGGAAGGCAGATCGCAAATATCGAGGCGTAAGTCACAAACAGCGACCTCACCTGCGGATGGTCGGCGGAAACTAGGAGCTTGGATGCCCCGATCGCACCGGGAAAGGCGAGCAAAGCCAGTGCGACCCCGACCCAGATCGCAAGGCTCAGGCACTTCGTGTTCGCAGCGACCGACTCTTCGTGAGTGCCCGCTCCGTACGCACGGCTCACGATCGCTGTGGCAGCCGTACCGACTGCCATCGACATCGAGAACAAGAGGAAGATGTACGAAGTCGACGCGCCAACCGCGTTCAGCGTCTCAGACCCGACGTAGCTCAGGAAGAAGTTGTCGAGCAGCGAATTGAGCGTCTGGAGCGAATTCAAGGCGACGGCGGGCCAAGCGAGCGTCCAAACGGTGCGGAGCGAGCTCTCAGGCGGTTCGTGTGTTGCGGACACAGCGTGTTCCGATTCGGAACACAGAAGTTTAGCCCGCTCGAATGACGAGCGCAGGACCCGCTTAGCCGCCTTCGCTAACGGACACGGCTCGAGAACCCACGGGCGGGATGAACACCCACGACGTCCCGTCGGGAATGTGGTCGCGGTAGATCGAGACGGTCCACTGCGTCGTGCGGACCTTGCTGCCTATCCGCGCCTCTTCGAAATAGTCCACGCCCATCAGCGTAAACCCGAATCCGGGCGTCTGCTGCAGCGAGTACGTCAGGCGGTTCGGCGAAGGTGCCGTGGAAGTGCAAACAATGTTCTCTCCTTGGACCGAAACGGTTGAACTCGATCGCCACGGCATCCACGCCGTGCTTGCGTTCAGCGTTCCGCCATAGGCGTCCTTGACGAGCCTTGCAAGGAACGTCTGCTCGCCCTTCAGCCTCAAAAGCATGTTCTGGAACAACCGCTCCCTTTCCTTTCCGGCGTGCGCCACGGTCCCATATTCGGTGCTCGTGTAGACCTTTCCGATGAGGTCGTAGGCCCAGAACCGCTCGCCGTCACCGGCGACGCGCTTGCGAAGCTGGTCGTCGCGGTAGTCCAACATCTCCATCTGGACTAGCTGGCGGCCGGTCTGGATTGAGAATCCGACCTTCAGCACGGCGCTGAAGCTGTGCAGCTTGCCGCCGTCGTTCTCCGTGCCGTTCAGGACCAAAGTGAGCCTGTTGTGGGTCGCAAGCTCGGCCAATGCCCCGTCCATCATGACGCGGGCAGACTGCAGGTCTTGTGCGAGCACAAGCCCAGGCAGGGCAACGGTCAGAAGCAGGAAAAGACGCCTCACAGTTCTCATAGACCTTAAATCCCCCCTGCTTGTTCCCGTCATATATACTCGGGTTCCACAATTCGTTCCCATCGTCTGGGAGGGTTCCACCTATATGAGCGCACCAGTTCAGGAAAAACAGGCCTACGAGCAGTCTGGCCTTTACAGGCTCCGCCATTCGGCGGCCCACCTTATGGCCCAGGCCGTCACCGAGCTGTTTCCAGGCTCAAAGCTGTCGATCGGCCCACCGATCGAGAACGGCTTCTACTACGACATCGATTTCCCCAGCACGATCAAGGAGGAGGACCTGCCCAAGATCGACCAGCGCATGAGGGAGCTCGCCAAGCTCGATATGCCCATCGTCCGGCGGGTAGCAAAGGACCGCGTCGACGCAAAGCGCATTATCCTTGAAGAGTGCACGCTCGGCCAGGGCGATGCCACTGCGCTCTACAAGCTGGAACTGCTCGATGCGATCCCCGAAGGCGACGAAATCTCGTTCTTTGAGCAGCGTGCGACCGACAAGCAGGGCAAGGAGCGGGTATTCATCGACCTCTGCCGCGGCCCGCACATCGAGTCGACCAAGGAGATCAAGCACTTCAAGCTCATGTCAATCGCCGGCGCGTACTGGCGCGGAGACGTCAAGAACAAGCAGCTCACACGCATTTACGGCGTCGCATTCGACACCAAGGAAGAGCTCGAGCACTATCTGAACATGCTCGAAGAGGCGAAGAAGCGCGACCACCGCGTGCTTGGCAGAGAGCTTGGGCTGTTCATGTTCTCACCCGTCGTCGGCCAAGGGCTCGCGCTCTGGCTGCCCAAAGGTGCAGTCCTTCGCGACGTTCTTTCGGACTACATGAAGGATGAGCAGACCAAGCGCGGCTACCTGCCCGTCGTGACGCCCCACATCGGCAACGCGAAGCTGTACGAGAAGTCGGGCCACATCATCACCTACAAGGAGAAGATGTTCCCGTTCATGGAGGACGAGGAGAAGGAGACCTTCATCCTCAAGCCGATGAACTGCCCGTTCCACATCGAGATATACCAGTCGGCGCTGCGCTCCTATCGCGACCTTCCCATTCGGTACGCCGAGTTCGGGACTGTGTACAGATACGAGCAGAGCGGTGAATTGGCCGGCATGTTGCGCGTTCGGGGATTTACACAGGACGACGCGCACCTCTTTGTGCGTGAAGATCAGCTCCTCGAAGAGTTCAAGGGCGTCGTAGACCTCATCCAGGTCACGCGCGACAGGCTCGGTCTTAATGAAATGAGGTTCCGACTAGGGACGCGCGACCCGAACTCGGACAAGTACGTCGGCCACCCCGACAACTGGAAACTGGCCGAGGACGCCATCGCAAGGGCGTGTGACGAGATGGGACTCGACTATGACGTCTCCGTCGGCGACGCCGCCTTCTATGGCCCGAAGCTCGACGTCATCGTCAAGGACGCGCTGGGCCGCGCCTGGCAGATGGGCACCGTTCAGGTGGACTACAACCTGCCCGAGAGGTTCGAACTGGAGTACATCGGCGAGGACGGAAAGCCGCACCGACCGATCATGATCCATCGGGCGCCCTTCGGCTCGCTCGAGCGCATGATCGGCTTCCTGACCGAGCACTACGCCGGTGCGTTCCCGTTTTGGATGGCTCCGGTGCAGGTCGCAGTCCTTCCGATCGCAGACCGCCACAACGACTACGCCGAAGCCATTGCGACCGCATTGCGTGGATTCAAGGACAAGGACGCCAAGCTCACCGGCGAGATGACAGGCTTCGCACCTATCGCGGTCAAGCCAAGTTCAAACCTTAGGGTCCAAGTTGACGACCGGAGGGAGACGCTGGGTAAGAAGATCCGCGAAAACCAGCGCATGAAGGTGCCGTACATGCTCATCGTCGGAGACAACGACATCGAGGCCGGCACAGTCGGCGTCAGGAGCAGGGAGGACGGCGACCTCGGGGCCATGACGCTCCAGGGATTTCTTGAGCGGGCCGGATACTAGCCCAGTTCTAAATGCAAGCGGCCCGACGGTAAACCGCCGGGCCGCTTTGTGGTTGTCCTCAAAGATTGCCGATTACCGCTTCGGCTTCACATCGCCACCCATGGCGCTCGCTGCTTCCTCGGGGACTGGCGGCATGTCCTTAAGGCCAGCGTCGATCTTCTTGACCTCGTCCTGCCTAGTTTGGTCGGCCGCCTTATCTGCACAACCAACAAGGAGTGCGAGGGAAAGGACGGCGAGAATGGCAAGAAACTTTCCTTGTAGCTGATTCTTCATTTTGTTTCCTTCAGTTATCGAAAGGCGCGCCCAGTGTTAACACGGGCGCGCCTTCCATCGTTCCACTGTCTTACAGCTCGGGAACCCAGAACGGATAGTACGTCATGATGAATGTGGTTGCGCCGGTGTACCAGCGACCAGCATCCGGAACCGGGACGCAGTTCTCTGCCTGTGTGTACTTCATGGACTTGGTGTGACCGTCGCAGAACGTGAACACTGCGAAGCCCTGAAGGTTCCTGTTTAGGAGGTGGCGGGACATGTTGGGCGCGTAGTACGACGAAGGAGTTCCTGCGTCGCTGAACCCGTTGTGCGGGTACCGCG
Organism: Fimbriimonadaceae bacterium; assembly: GCA_025451715.1. Lineage (GTDB taxonomy): Bacteria > Armatimonadota > Fimbriimonadia > Fimbriimonadales > Fimbriimonadaceae > JADFMN01. The sequence goes on from JANWJY010000175.1 coordinate 22,065, forward strand.
TCCAACCGTCAGCCGCGTAGCTGTAGCACGCGGTGTTCGGGTACGACGGCCAAACGAGACCGTTGCCCAGATTGAACCCGATCGACTGGTTCCAGTCCCAAGTGGACTCTGCAACGCCAAGGATGACGTCGCCCGGTCGAGCGATGCTCGTCAGGTTGCCCTTCGGGTTGCCCGGTCGGAAGTTCGAACCGCCCTGGCCGCTCCAATCGACGACCAAAAGGTTCAGAGCCATCTGGCCCATCGTGTTGTAGTAGTACTTCTCGTCAGCCTTTACGTAGCCGCCCGGAGGAGGCGCGACACCGATGGTGCCTGCGTTTGCAAAAACGCCAGACCAGTTGGTGGGGCCGATGTGAGGGCAGATAGAGATGGCCGTGTTCTTGTGATAGGGCTCGATCGCGCCCCAGTACATGACCTTCTCACCTGCGACGGCAGTGTTGCCGCCGTTGACCGGGAAGCGGAAGTCGCCCCAGTCCGGGTAGTCGCACGGCGCTTCGCCGTACCAGCAGGAGCCGTTGTTGTCGTGCTTCGGAATGACGTCGTTCCAGTCCGCCGCGTACATCATCGCAGCAAGGGCTGTCTGCTTCGTGTTACTGATGCAGTGCGTTTTCTTCGCAGCCTCCTTGGCCTTGGTGAATACGGGGAACAAGATCGCCGCCAAAATAGCGATGATCGCGATGACGACCAGCAGTTCGATTAGCGTGAACGCTCGTTTCATAATCAATTTATCTCCACAGAGCTCTTTATAGGCGCAGGTTGGCGCTTGCGCGGGCCTACGCCGGTTGCATATAAGCAGAGCAGGCTTAAGGATAGCTCAAGTTGTGCCAATTCATACTAGATATTTAAGTCAAGTTTACGGGTTTTGCTCGTTGCTTGACCGGGAAGATGGTCACTTGCGACCGGAAAGCCCTGTAAAGGTGCTGGGTAGGGGCGGTTTGGTCGCGTTCTTGAACCTAGCCAAGGCATGGTCAGGTCTAAGTCAAGCCGTGGGTTCACGATTGTCGAGCTGATGGTGGTCGTCACGATTCTCGGGGTGATGCTGGCGATCGCGATCCCGGCGTATTCCAGCGCGCGGAAGCGTTCGAGCGAGACCTCCTGCGCCAGGAACCGTTCGATCCTAGACCAGGCCAAGCTGCTCTGGATGGTCGACAACGGAAAGGTCTACTCGGACGAGGTCTTGTTCAAGGACCTGCTCCCGGAGTACATTGCCGAGCCGCCCTACTGCGAGGCCAAGGGCCAATACGTGCTCAACGGGCTCCAGGGCGAAACGACCTGCACGGCGCACTCCCACTAGTCCAATCCTAGTGTTTTCGCCGGGCTATCCAGCGGCCCTCCCAAGCTCAATCGTGGAATGGACTACCTGGAGCCACCACAATGCGAAAACGGGCCTTTACGCTTGTCGAGATCATGATCGTCATCCTGATCATTGGGCTTTTGCTCGCGATCGCCGTGCCCCAGTTCATCAAGTCGCGCGAGTCCTCGCAGCAGAAGGCCTGCTGGTCGAACCAGCAGAAGCTCGAGGCCGCCAAGCACATGTGGATGATGGACTACGGGATCGACTCGAGTTCGACGCCTGTGATGGCCGACCTCGTCCCCGAGTACATCAAGGCGACTCCGGAGTGCCCGACGCACGACGTTTACGACTTGGGCGACGGCATGACGCCGGTCGTGTGCCCAGAGCACGCTGCCCCATAGTCTGGCCCCCCGGAAAGACCACGAGTTCGTAAGGCCGCCGTCATGGCGGCCGTTTCCCATTAAGGGGCACCAAGAATGGGCTTGGACTGTGCGGCGAACGCGAGGGCACGCTCTACGACGATCACGTCCCGCGGCTCCAGCGCCCTCACGAGGCTGAGCCCCGAGAGCGTCCGGCACCGGGACAGTGCCACGTACGCCTGGCCGTGCGAGAACGCGGGCCGGTCCAGGTCGAGCCGGACCTTGTCCAGAGTAAGGCCCTGCGACTTGTGGATCGTCAGCGCCCAAGCCAGCCGCAGCGGGATCTGCGTAAAGCTGCCGACCCCCTCGCTCGATATCCGGCTGGAGTACCGGTCCCACGTGTAGCGCTTCTTGTCCCAGGTCTCAGGCTCGACCCAGTGCTCGCCGCCCTCGAACAACTTGACCTTGACCCTCTCCGCCTCGACCTCGGTCACCTCGCCCAGCGAGCCGTTCACCCACCCGCGGCCGTTCTTGACGAACATCACCTGTGCGCCTGGCTTGAGCGCGAGGACTTCTTCCGTCGGAGTCTCGCGTCCAAAGTTGCCCTGCATCGTGGCCTTGAAGATCGTCGGCCGCCCGGTCAGCTTGGCGAGCCGCTGCAGATTGATCGAGCCCGCGCGGCCGTTCGTCGCGGTCAGAGTCACGACCCCTTCGGTGCCGATCTCGGCCCCGACCCGCGCGTTGAACAGCCCGAGCTCGTCAGTGTTTCCCTCGCGCAGGCGGTTGAGGGCCCAGAGGTACTCCTCGTCCTCCTTCTGCCTATGTACGGTCGTGAGCTCGTACACGTCGAGCGAAGTCTCGCGCACGGCCTTCGAGTCGAAGAAGAACGGGCTCTCGTAGCGGTCGGCCATCATCTCCTCGTCCGCGCCGGACTGCACGACCGGCTCGAGCTGCATGAGGTCTCCAAAGCAGACCATCGTCACGCCGCCGAACGGCTCTTGCATGCGCTCGCGGTTGCGGCGGAGCGAGTAGTCGATCGCGTCCATGATGTCGGCGCGGACCATCGAGACCTCGTCGATCACGACGCAGTCGAGCGCCTCGATCAAACGCCGTTTCGCCTGGCCCTTTTTGAAGAGCGGCACCGTTTCCGGGTCGCACTGGATCGGTCCGAGCGGGAAGTTGAAGAAGCTGTGTATGGTCTGGCCGCCGACCTGCACCGCAGCGAGCCCCGTGGGGGCGAGCACGACCGCCTTCATCGGGGTGGCCTCGATGAACCTTCGCAGCACGGTCGACTTTCCCGTGCCTGCTCGGCCGGTGATGAAGATACAGCGGCCGTAGGTGGAGACGTCGGGAATGGCGGCGAGCGCGCCTTCCTGGTCGGTGCTCAGCTCGAAGCCCGTACCGTGCTTCGCGTATTGGATCGACTCAGGGCTGGTGCGCATGGGAACCGTGGCGCGGCCGGCGGGACTCGAACCCGCGACTTCTTGCTTCGGAGGCAAGCACTCTATCCGCTGAGCTACGGCCGCGCGCCTATGGGCAGGATACTAGATCGTTGGACAACAGACTCCGGCGATAGGATGAGCGTATGATTCTGCGACCCCTCCGGGGTCGTCGTGCGTTGCGCGCCGCGACCCGGGGTCACGAGCGGTGACCCCGGGCTAACATCTTCGACCCCTGCCGGGGTCTGGGATGTGCTATTCCGGAGCCCTGCGCCACAAACGTTAGCGGCGTCGAACCCAATGGACGTATGTCGCCGTCGTCGCATAGTCCCCGCGCTCGTCGCTCACCGTAAACCTTACTTCCGCCCTCACTCGTTCCTTGCCCTTGTACGCCGGGTTAGGGCGAATGTAGAGGTAATAAAAGCATCCCGCTTCGACCTTCTCGCGCCTCGGGAGCGGATCAGGCACGATAAACGGCTGCGGTTCATCAGGCGGAATGCGGACCCAGTCCTCACCGACCTTTCGAGACTGCGTGATGGAATCGATCGTAAAATAGAACTCCTTCGTGCACCGCCTGGTCTCTTGCTTTGGCTTTGACTCTGGCTCGTTCGCCGTGATGTAAATTGCGTTCGGGTCGCTAGCCGCCTCCACGCCGACAATGGGGACGTACCCGCTTCCGATTTCGCGTTGTCCGTTAGACATAGCTTCTCACCTACCCAACTCACTCAGTCGTCGAGCGCACAAAGCTCTCGCGACAGGGCGACAGCATACGCCATACGGGCCATCGTGTCCATTGCCCTCGCCTGGAGTCTGGCCCCTTCAACTTGGCTCGGCTCAAGTCTTGCCCGAACCTCAGCTTCAAGCGTCTCGATCGCGCTCAAAATGAACCTGGAGGGATCGTCCTTCGTTGCCCTCCTGCACTCGTGTGAAGCCTCGATCAGGACGGCCGCATCTACGGGCCGCCCGAGCTGCGAAGCGACTTGAGCGAGTCGGACGAGCGCTACGCTTGTGTGAGACTGGTCCGGCGAGGCGGCTAGGAACGCAAGGGCCCCTTCGAGGTAGTGCGTGACCTGCGCTGTATCGCAAATGGGCACCGTCCATGCGAGGTTGGTCAAGGCGTGTGACTCACGGATAGGATCGCGTCCTCGAAAGGTAACTAGAGCAAACTCAAGGTGGGGGACGGCGTCGAGCGTTCGGTCAGCATCGACGAGCATCCTTCCGAAATTGAGCGCGACTTTTGCCGCCCCTTGAGTGTCGCCAGCAGAGCGGTACGCAGAGAGGCTCGATTCAAAGTAAGGTAGTGCGTCCGCATATTGCCCTTCCAATGCATAGAGAATGCCCATGTTGGCACTTGCCGCCGCGGACTTCGTCGGCATGTCAAGCGCATTGAATCGCTGCGAAGCCTCGCTCAGGTGTGCGAGTGCAAGCTCTCTCTTTTCTGTGAACATCGCCATCGCACCAAGAGCGTTGTGAGACTCCGCGCAAAGTTCGGCATCGCCCTCGCCGGAAGCCTCCAGCGCGCGCATCATCAACTCGACCCCTTGCGCCGTCGGTCCTCTGAACAGCCAGGGCCGGCGGAGCAGGAACGCCATTCGCAGCGACCGGGGATCGCCCGTTTCGAGCATCCTTCGCAGTGCTGACTCTAGGTCCGAGTACGCCACGTCCAGCCTGTGGAACGCCTCCGCAGACGAGGGGCCCTCAATCGTTGTGTCGATCCACTTCGCAGTCTCCATCGCCCATTCGAAGTGCCGCTGGAAGGCGTCTGGGGCGTCCGCCTCGATCCGTTCCTGGCCGAACTCCTTGACCGTCTCGAGCAGCCGGTATCCAGTCTCGTGGCTCGAAACGTGCACGGCATTGACGACCGACTTCTGCACGAGCGACTCGATCTCGCCGCCGACCTCGCGCCCGCACACTGTGCCCGCGTCCGAAATCGAGAACACGCCCTGGAACGCCGAGAGCCGCGCGAACACCTCGCGCTCGACGGGGTTCAACAGTTCGTGGCTCCATTCCAACGTCGCCCGCACCGTGCGTTGCCGCGGCTCCGAGTCGCGGACTGCGGACTGCAAGAGCTCGAGCTTGTTGCCGAGCCGCTCGACGACGCCGTCGAGCCCAAGCACCGCCGCGCGCGCGGCTGCCTGCTCGATCGCCAGCGGTATCCCATCTAGCGCGCGCACCAACCGGACCACGCCCGACACCGAGGCCGCGTCGAGCGCGAACCGCGCGTCGCGCATGCGGACGCGGTCCACGAACAGAGCGACCGACTCCGAGTCCATAGCGCGCAGAGGGTGGTCCTCGGGCTCGATCGGCAGCGTCATCGACTCGACGACATACGCGATCTCGCCCGTGAGACCGAGCGCCTCTCGGCTCGTCGCAAGCGCCTGCACCCTCGGGCACGACGAGACGATGCGCTTCACCGCCCGGGACGCCGAGTCGATGACGTGCTCGCAGTTGTCGAGAACCAGCAGCGCTTCACTCTCCTTCAGTGCCTCGATCACGGAATCCAGCGCGTCGCCCGTGCCGTGCTGGTCGGCGCCCACCACGCGCGCGATCTCGTGGTCCACGCTCGAGCCCGGCGCGAGCTCTGCGAGCGACACGAACCGCACGAGGTTCTTGATCTGGCCAGCGACCTGTGCGCCAGCCTGAAGCGCGAGGCGCGTCTTGCCACAACCGCCAATCCCTGTGAGCGTGACGATGCGCGCCTTGTCGAGCGCGTTCGAAACGTTCGCCAAGTCATGTTCGCGACCGAGGAACGAAGTGAGCTGGATCGGCAGGTTGTGGTCGAACGCGTTGAGCGACCGCAGCGGGGGAAACTCGACGTCGGACCACTTGGCTTCGTACACGTGCTCGGGTTGCAGCAGGTCCTTGAGTCGATGCTGGCCGTGGTCGCGGTAGCGGAACTGCCCGTCGGTCGCCCTCTTCACGGCCTCCGAGACGACGATCTGCCCGCCGTGCGCGACCGCTCGCAACCGCGCACACCTGTTGACCGTCGGGCCGAAGTAGTCGCCGTCGCGGCCGATCGCCTCGCCGGAGTGCAGGGCGACGCGCACACGGATCGGCTCGCGGGTCGGCCACTGGGTGGCAACGAGTTGTTGTTGAAGAGTGATGGCGGCGTGCACTGCCTGAGACGCGTCTTCAAAAACGCAGAACGCGGCGTCGCCTTCGCCCCTGCGTTTCACGAGCTTGCCGCCCTTTTCGGAAACTACGGACTCGATGAGGCTGTCGTGTCGGGCAATCGCGTTCCCCGCCGCATCCGGGTCGCTTTCCCACAGCGCGGTGCTGCCTTCTATATCCGTCAGAAAGAACGTCAGCCTGGGTTGGGCGGAGCCCATGGCATCCTCCCCCCGATTCTATCAGGAGTTGCCCCTAAACGGCCTCGGCAGTTCGACTCCTCGCCCAGTCCGGGTTGAAGTCGCGCATCATTGGGGAGTCGACCATGCTGTGCCCGTTCGCGATGAAGTAGTCGAACTCCTCGGGGAACACCTTGATCGCGCCCACGACGGGCCAGGCTGCGGCGTCGCCGAGCCCACAGAACGAGCGCCCGTCCACCTGGCTGCAGATCTCGAGCAGCAGCTCCTTGTCGCCCGGTTGACCGTTGCCGCGCAGGATGCGCTCGAAGATCTGCTCCATCCAGCGCGTGCCCTCGCGGCAGGGTGTGCACTTTCCGCAAGACTCGACGGAGTAGAACTTGGCGGTGCGCCAGATGAACGACACGATGCACGTTTGGTCGTTGAGGAAGATGCATCCGCCACTACCGACCATCGAACCAACGTCGGCCATCTCCTCGTATCCGAGGACCGCCTTCTCGCACGCAGACTTGTCGATCATGGGGACCGACGAGCCGCCTGGCACGCACGCCTTGAGGTTGCCCTTCATCCCGCCGGCGAGCCTGAGAAGCTCCATGAGCGGCGTGCCGAACTCGATTTCGTAATTGCCCGGCTTGTTCACGTGCCCGCTGACCGAGAAGACCTTCGTTCCGCGCGAGTTCTTGGTCGACGCGCCCATCGTCGCGTACCATTCGCCGCCCTTGTCGACGATGAACGGCACACAAGTAAACGTCTCGACGTTGTTGATCAGCGTCGGCATGTCCCATAGACCGCCGACGGTCGGAAGGGGGCCGTGGGGGAACTTGAGCCGCGGCATCCCGCGCTCGCCCATGAGGCTGCTCATCATCGCAGACTCCTCGCCGCACTCGTACGAGCCCGCACCCCTGTGGATCTCGAGGTCGTAGTCGAACCCCTTGCCCATGATGTTCTTGCCGAGCAGTCCGTTCGCGTACGCCTCGTCGATCGCCTTTCTGACCGCGCGCGCGGCGTCGACGAACTCGCCGCGGATGTAGACGTACCCGACCTTGGACTGCGTGGTGTATCCCGC